>DWUP01000087.1 GCA_020012075.1 Candidatus Avibacteroides avistercoris | reverse complement strand
GCAGACCCGGAACCGGCTGTGAGGCATTCGTCCTTGCAGCCGGTCTTTTGTCTGCGGCATGTCGTCTTTGGCCTTACAGGGTTGTCTTGCTGTAAATCTCTCTGAAACGCTGTGTGTCTGGCTGTCTGTCCCGGCAATCCCTCACATGAGAGTATAACGCTGAATTAATATTGCATTAAATCACTGGATTATGGCTTTTTGTCATAAGGTTTGAGTAACTTTGATGATGATGGGAAACATGACGCCGCAGGGCATTGCGTCAGATGATATCTGCGAATGATTGTTGTAGATGTATAACTTAATAAAGTACTGAAAGATATGGGATTTTTGAATGCTCTCTTCGGCAATGCGTCATCGCTTGACCCGGAAAAGTTGCAAAAAGAGTATGGTGAATTGCTCTGCGATGGTGAGACCATCGAACAGGCATTTGTAATCATCCGTGACAAGTGGGTGTTTACCAACAAACGCCTGATAATCCAAGACACACAGGGACTGACGGGCAAGAAGCGTGAATATATGTCCATACCCTATCGTTCGATTGAGCGTTTTTCGATTGAGACAGCCGGCACGTTTGATGACGACTGTGAGATGAAAGTGTGGGTGAGGGGCTGTGCCGAGCCGATAGATCAGGAGTTTGCTCCCGAGACTGATATAAAGGGCGTCGAGCGCATGTTGGCGAAATATGTCCTTTGACCGATGCCTGTCCCGGTGGGGTCAGACCATAGGCGGGCTGGCATACAATGCCATGACACGTAGGGTCTGACCCTGTCGCGATAGCATACAATGCCATGAGGCAGTGTCCGGGCGGCATGTCAGTCAGGTGAAAATCAAATGGTGGCCGCATCTCATGTCTGAGGACGCGGCCACCATCTGGATTTATATGACTGGAGCATCCAGCCCCTGTGGGGCAGTGATGCTGCAGACGCGGGACTTTACTTCTTGTCAGAAATCTCCATTTCGAAAATCAGAGTAGAGAATGGCTTGATTTTGGCCATTGTGCGTGCTCCGTAGCCGAGGTCTGACGGGACATAGAGCACCAGTTTGGTGCCTACGGGCACAGTCTTGAGGATTTCTTTCCAGCCCTCGATGATGCCTCCGTCGGGTCTTGTCTTGAATGGATTGTTTTTCTTTACTTTGGTCTTTCTGTCTTCGCGGTAGCTGCTGTCAAACTGTGTGCTGTCTACCAATGTGCCGGTATATGTCACATAGAGCTCGGTGGAGTCGGTCGGGATCTGTCCTTTGCCTTCTCTCACAATCTTGTATTGCAATCCCGATGCGGTGGTGACTACGCCGTCTTTCTTGCCGTTCTCGGCGAGGAATTCTTCGTTGCGTTTCTTCCAGTCGGCATATTGTTCCTCCATGTTTTTCTCATAGATTTTTTGCTGGAAGTTGTTGATGAACATCCTTGCGCTGTCCAGACTGATTTTGACGTCACCGCCTTTGAATGCTGTGACCCAAGCGTTGAGGATGTCGTCTCTGTTCAGCATCTTGGTCGTGTCGCCTGAGAAGAAGTATGCAGAGTTACGCTTCAGTGCCTTGTCATTAAACTGCATTCCGAGTTGGAAGCCGATGATTTCTGCTATCTCATCGTTGTCAGTTGATTTTGCACCGCGCATGAAGCCTTTTATGAGTGCGTTATAGTTTGTCGAGTCGATTTCAAATTGGCCTGAGAGCATGTCTTTCATTCTCGGGTCGCACTGCACTACACCGATTGAGTAGGAGAGTGAATCGACTTCTGTTGCAAGGTCTGCTTTGGGTACTCCGGTGCAGGAGTTCAGCCCCATGAGTGCGGCAGTCGCAGCGACTGCAAAAAGTGATTTTTTCATTGTTATATGTGAGTTTAAATTACTTGTAATAATTCTATTTCAAATATGAGTGTGCAGTAAGGAGGTATGGCATCGCCCGCGCCACGCTCGCCGTATGCGAGGTCGTATGGGATATAAAGACGCCATTTGTCGCCTTCGTGCATCAGCTGGAGTGCCTCGGTCCATCCGGGTATGACTTGTGTGACGCCAAACACCGCAGGTTCGTTGCGGGCGATCGAGCTGTCAAATACCTGTCCGTTGATGAACGTACCGACATAATGGCACTTGACACTGTCGTTCTTGCCCGGCATGCGACCGGAGCCTTGCCTGAGCACTTCATATTGCAAGCCGCTGGGCAATGTGGTGATGGCCGGGTTGGTCTTGTTGCGTTCGAGCAGTATTTTGCCGTTTTCGATATTCTCGTTGTTTGCTTTCCGCTGCAGTTCGACGAAATAATTATTGACTATTTCTTTTGCCTCAGCGTGCGAAATCTCGGGTTGGTTGCCTTTGAGGACGTCGGTTATTGCTTTTGAAAAGTCTTCGACGTTCAAGTCTTTTGCTCCCATGCTTAGCAAGTTCTGGCCTATGCCCAGGCCGAGGGAGTAGCTGAATTTGTCCATTTGTCGCTTTGTTTTAGAGCCGCACAAAAGTAGTGTTTTATTTCAAACATGTGACCTCGTGCGGTCAATTAAAGGAATTTTTAATATTCTGCCGGCTAATCTGTGTGCACAGGTGCCTGATGAATGATTAAATCGCTATTTTTGTGCGGTAGTAGACAAAATTACCATTTCAAGAATATGTATAAACGATTTATAGCCGCATTCATGGCGATGGCATCGGTGTGTGCAAACACTTATGCCGTGGACTTCAAGGATTGGTTTGAAGACAAGACTTTGCGTATAGATTTCGTCTTTACGGGCAATGCGCATGAGAATAAGGTCTCGGTCTCCGGGCTGGTGAGCTTCCCCACATGGGCCGGGCGCAGGGCAAATCTGCTCGAATGTGGGCCTATGGGCAACGCTTATGTCTTGGTCAAGGACCGTGCCACCGGTGAGCGGCTTTACATACAGGCATTCTCTTCGCTGATGCAAGAGTGGACTCTGACTGATGAGGCCGGGCGTGCCAGCCGCTCGTTTGAAACCCCGGTTCTCATACCGTTTCCCAAGAATGAGGTCGTGGTAGACGTGTGCTTCAGGGATGATTATGGAGATTATGTGAAGCTATATTCACAAACGGTCAATCCTGATGACATACTGATCAAGGATGTCTCCGGCAAGACGGTGACCAAGCATGATTACATCATGCGCAACGGCAGCTATAGCGAGTGCATCGACATCGTGCTGGTGCCTGAGGGATATGCCGCATCCGACAAGAATAAATGGGTGGCCGATGCTGAAAAGGTGAAGAAGGCTCTCTTCTCTCACAATCCTTTTGACAGCTATGCAGATCGTTTTAATGTCATCAGGCTTGACACTCTGTCTCATGATTCGGGTGTGAGCGTGCCGGGCAAAGACTTGTGGAAATCCACTTTGCTCGATTCGCATTTTGACACATTCTATTCGCCACGCTATTTGACAACGTCAGAGATGAGAAGACTGCACACGTTGCTTGAGTGCATACCCTATGAGCAGATTGTCATAGTGGCAAATTCGGCGACTTATGGCGGAGGGGGAATTTACAATTACTATATGCTCACATCTGACCTTGACAATTTCCCACAGGTGATGGTGCACGAATTCGCGCATAGCTTTGCAGGTCTCGGTGATGAATATTACTATGACAATGACATTTCGCTCAGTCTATATCACAAGGGTGTGGAGCCGTGGGAACCAAACCTGACGACGCTGGCAGACTTCGACTCGAAGTGGGCAGACATGATTGATGAAGACACGGCAATCCCCACGCAGGGTGACGGCGACGGGGAAGTCGGTGTCTATGAGGGAGGCGGATATGCTAAAAACGGTGTTTACAGACCTGTCTATGATGATTGCAGGATGAAAAACAACACTTCGCAGCGATTCTGCCCGGTGTGTGAGCGCGCTATAATACGCATGATTGAAACATTGACCAATAAGTGAGACGATGAGACTGTTGAGATACTTGGCAACTTTTGTGGTGGCATTTTTGTGCATCGGCACGTATGCACAAGATGAAAAGAGGTCATTTACACATACTGTGGAGCGGGGAGAGACAATCTTCTCCATATCCAAGATGTATGATGTCTCTGAAGATGATATCCTGAAACTCAATGGGCGGACTGACCGTAAGATATTCGCCGGCGAGACATTGCTCATCCCAAATTCGGGACTGTTCCATACGATAGCTCCGGGAGAGACCCTATATCAGTTGAGCAAAATCTATGGAGTGACTGTGGATGATATCTGCAGGAAAAATCCCGGTCTCAGTGCCGAGAATTTCAAGGCCGGTCAAGTGATAGTAATACCTCAAAAAGCGCAAGCATCTGATGCCACAGATACTGTCCCGGTGCATGAGCAGTCTGTCACCGATGATGCAGCCAAACCCTCAGGGCGTGTCAGTCGTCAGCCAAATGCCGTAGATATTGCGCTTGTAATGCCAATGACCAAAAGCGGTGGTGAAAAGAAGCGTATAGTGGAATTCTATGAAGGGATGCTCGTCGGCATATATGATGGCAAGCAGAGAGGTGTGTCTGTCAATCTGGATGTATTTGACCTCAATGCAAAACCCATCTCGGCCGTTCTCAAGGATGCCAGACTCAAAGAGGCAGACCTCATTATAGGACCATTTGATGAAAATGAAATCCATAAATTGTCCGAATTCTCTAAACAGCAATCCATCCCGCTTCTGATACCGTTCACTTCGGATGTAGACGATGTGTTTGGCAATCCAAATCTTTTCCAGATAAACACACCGCAATCATATTTGTATTCAGATGTATATGAATGCTTCGTTGAGAAGTTCAAGGATGCCAATGTCATTTTTATAAATGATTCCAAAAGTAATGATAAGAAAGCTTTCATTGATGGCTTGCAACACGAGCTTGTCAAGAATGGAATAAAATATGGGTCAGTCTCCAAATCAGAACTCCAGTCTGTCAAAAGCCTGATAGTGGAGAATCGTGCCAACGTAATAGTCCCTAATACCGGTGACAATATATTCCTTTCAGAGATAATGCCTGTCTTGCAAAATATTGTGAGGTCTGACGAAATGTTGCAATTGCATTTGTTCGGCTATCCGGAGTGGCAGACTTATACGCATGACTATTTGTCTGAGTTTTATGAACTCGACACATATTTTTTCACCTCATTCTATGCAAATATGTTGTCCAAGGAGTCGTCGCTGTTTGCAAACAAATACCAAAGTTGGTACAAAAAGGAATTTATGAATACATATCCCAAGTATGGCATGTTGGGGTATGACCTGATAAATTATTTCCTGCCATACCTGTGGAAATATGGAGATGACTTTTATGAACACCTCAACACATTGCCGTTCACTCCGGTGCAGACAGGTTTTAAGTTTGAACGGGTGAACAATTGGGGAGGTTTCTTGAATCGCAAAGTGTTTTTTGTCCATTTCTCCAGAGATTTCGGGCTCAGCATAGTGGACTTTGAATAGTTGTAGTGACGATGAGACGACATCTGTTGTTGATATTGGCAGCCGGTATCTGTTCACTAAGCTCTTATTCACAGGTTGGCGAACAGTTGCATGAGTTGTCGCTGGGGCTCAATGCCGGCGGTGTCTACAATCGAGTGTCATTTACACCGACAATTGAGCAGGACAGTTATTTCTCATACGCAGGTGGTCTGACGGTGAGATATATGTGTGAGAATTATATGGGATTGGACTGCGGAGTGCAACTTGAATTGGGATATGTCAAAAAAGGATGGTCAGAGGTGAATGGCTATCAACGCGACTTGCACTACTTCGATGTGCCGTTTTTCGCCCATCTAGCGTATGGCAAACGAAAAGTGAAGGGCATACTCAATGTCGGACCGCAATTCTCATTCCTCTTCTCGGAAAAGGAGAAAGGATTGCCTGCATTCAGCGCCAACGTGGGGCGTATGGCTGACAACAAATTGGATTATGGTATATGTGGCGGCCTTGGAATGGAGGTGGTGACCGGCATAGGTCATTTCATTATTGAGGGACGTTATTACTATGGCTTGTCAGATATATATAGAAATGGCAAGACAGATTATTATTCGAGGTCGGCAAACAATACGATTTCGGTCAAATTTACCTATCTTTATGACGTTTTGAAATAGTATATTGTGAAGCGGAGTATTGCAAGATTTATATATACCAAAGTCTTGGGCTGGCGATATAGCGTCACAGTCCCGGACTATGACAAGTGCATTATATGTGCCGCCCCACACACGAGCAATTGGGATTTTATCATTGGCAAACTGTTTTATTCGGCATTGGGACGCAAGACTTTTTTCCTGATGAAGTCTGAATGGTTCTTTTTCCCGTTGGGCATGTTGCTAAGACGTATGGGCGGAATACCTGTAAAGCGTGACAAAAGGACTTCATTGGTAGAACAAATGGTGGATAGGATAAGGGCCACAGACAAGATATCGATAGCTATAACCCCTGAAGGAACTCGCTCGCCTAATCCTGAATGGAAAAAGGGCTTCTATTACATGGCACATTTGGCTGGAATACCGATTGTGCTCATTGGCATAGATTATGTGAAAAAGACAATATATGCCGACAAAGCAATGATGCCGAGCGGTAATGTCGATGATGACATAAGATATATGAAGCAGTATTTCAAGCAATATACCGGCCGTCATCCATGGAAATATGCTGTGTGATATGGTAGCCAAAGACAAAATAAAAGTAGCGTCCATAAATATGGATGTCAAGTGGCATGATAAGCATCATAACTTGTCTGAAACTGCGCGCGTGATTAACAGTTTTTGCCAAGGATGTGATTTGGTAGTCTTGCCAGAGATGTTTGCTACGGGATTTACGTTTGACAAGGACATGGCCGAAGACAAGCAGGGGATGATAGTCACTGCGGTGGAGCGGATGGCTGCGGATAATCACATTGCCATTTGCGGCACTTATTTGGCATCTGATGGTAGAGAATTATACAATAGATGTTTTTTTATCATGCCTGATGGGAGTTGCTGCATATATGACAAGCATCACCTGTTTTCGCTGGGGGGAGAAAATCTTCATCTGACAGCTGGTGACGAACGCACTTTCTTCAATTATCTTGGTTGGAATATCACCATGTTTGTATGTTATGATCTGCGTTTCCCAAAGTGGATGCGTAATGATGGCAATGCCTATGATATTGTCCTTTTGCCTGCCAACTGGCCGGCAAAACGAGAATATGCATGGCGACAACTGCAAATAGCAAGGGCGATAGAAAATGAAGCTTATGTCGTGACATGCAACAGGACTGGAATTGATGCGGCAGGCATGGAGTATATGGGGAATAGCATGATAATTGACTATGCAGGTCAATCTGTGGGAATAGATGAATCATGTATCGTAACGGCGGAACTGGATAAGCATCAACTGATGGCATTCAGAAGCAAATATAGATTCTGGCAGGATGCAGACTAAATAGGATAAAATAAAATCAATAAAATAGGGTAATCATGAGGACAAATTTGACATCACTGATAAACCTAAACAAGGTTTCGACAAAGTTTTATAAGCCGGAGAATGATTATGAACGAGCATTGCTGACGAGGTATGAACGTGTGCAAACACAGATAGTGGAAAACCAAAAGGAAGGGGCAAAGCAAATAGCGGATGACATTGTCGAACGATTGAAGAAAAAGCAGAAACGGAACAAAAAGTTCGTTCTGACGATGCCATGCGGGTCGGCTATGCGTGAGATTTGTGACGAGTTGGTGTGTCGCCACAAGGACGGCAATGTCAGTTTCAGCAATCTTGTCTTTTTCTGCCAATATGAGCTGTTCCCTTTCCGTGATGATTTGAAATATGGCCTTTCCATCATAAGAGAGATGTTGCTTGACCGTATAGATGTTCTCCCGGAGAATATCCATTCCATAGAAAATGATGTCTCTGTCAATGACGTAGCTTCAGCATGTAAAAGATATGAAGAATTGATAGCTGAAGAAGGAGGCTTGGATTATACCATTACTAATATAGGTAAGAATGGGAACATCGGCTTCAATGAACCCGGGTCGTCAATCAATTCTTCTACAAGGATGATACTCCTTGATGACATCTCTTTGAGTGAAATATCAAAATCATTCGGGAAATTGTCGGATGTCCCCAAAAGTGCCATTACGATGGGTGTTAAGACATTACTCTCAGCTTCGAAAGTCGTCGCTGTGGCATGGGGCGAAGAAAAATGCGAGATGGTCAGACGTGTCGTGGAAGAAAGTATTTCTGACGGGACACCTGCTTCATATATCCAAACGCATGCTGATGCTGTCTGTTTTGCAGACTTGGATGCCGCCTCATACCTGACAAGGATACGTCGTCCATGGCTTGTCTCATCATGCGACTGGTCTGATAAACTCATTAGGAGTGCCATTGTATGGCTTTGTTCCATTACCGGTAAACCGATATTGAAACTGACCAATAAAGATTATAATGAGAATGGTTTGGGTGAACTCCTCGCACTTTATGGCTCGGCATACAACGTCAATATCAAAGTATTCAATGATCTCCAGCATACAATTACCGGATGGCCGGGCGGCAAGCCTAATGCTGATGACAGCAATCGCCCGGAGCGGGCTTTGCCATATCCCAAGCGAGTCATAGTGTTCTCTCCTCATCCGGATGATGATGTGATTTCGATGGGCGGTACTGTTCATAGGCTTGCTTCGCAGGGGCATGATGTGCATATAGCATACCAGACATCCGGCAACATTGCCGTAGATGATGAGGAGGTGAGACGCTTTATGATGTTTGTCAAAGGGTACAATAATATTTCCGGTTTGGGCAGTGATGCTATTAAAAGCAACTTTGATAGCATAATGGATTTCTTGGATAAGAAGAAAAATGCCGAATCAGATAGCCATGAGATACTTGACATCAAGGCTTTGATCCGTCGTAATGAAGCAAGGATAGCATGTGCGTATGCCGGCATTAAGCGTGACAATGTACACTTCCTTAACCTGCCTTTCTATGAGACCGGGAGGATTGAAAAAAATCCCATCAGTGAGGCGGATATAGAAATAGTGCTTGAACTGTTGAGAAAGGTCAGACCAAATCAGATATTTGTAGCCGGCGATCTCGCTGACCCGCATGGCACTCACAAAGTATGCACCGATGCAGTCTTTGCAGCAATAGACGTAGAGAAACAACGTGAGGCAGACTGGCTCAAGGATTGCCGTATCTGGATGTATCGCGGTGCTTGGGCTGAATGGGAGATTGAAAACATTGAAATGGCTGTCCCGATGTCGCCTGAAGAGCTGCGCTTTAAGCGGAATACAATATTGAAACATCAATCGCAGATGGAGGGAGCACCATTCCTTGGCAACGATGAGCGTCTGTTCTGGCAGCGTTCAGAAGACCGCAACCGTGCGACCGCCATGCTCTATAACAGTCTCGGCTTGGCATCCTATGAAGCTATCGAGGCATTTGTTGAATATGTCCCAATTGATTGAAACGATGGATAATAGTCTCATAGTCCAACAGATTGTCTCTGCCATAGGCAAGGTGCTGGCATTTGACAAGTTCAATGATTCGTCCGAGCAGATTGTCACAGACATCTATCTTCAGCCGGTGCAGGCAGATTCTGTCTTGAACATTTATGATGATGATGATTTGCTGCTTGCAGAGTGTTGCGATGGACTCGCATCGCTCGATTCGTCAGATTTTTATGGCATGTTCCGGTCAGCCGCCGAAGATGCCATAAAACGGCTCAAGACACAAAAGGCCATGGACGGGTTAAACATATTCCAGCCATTTTCGTTTGTGCTGATCAATGATGAGCGTGAGCACTTGTGCGATATTGATGTGATTGACACAGACACAATAGTGCTCAATGACAAATTGCTCAGCGGATGGGAAAACGAGTTGGATGAATTCATCGAGAAATTGTTGGCAGACTGACCGCAGGAATGGAATTATACACCACCGTCGATTGTAAAAAGCAAGGCCCCGCCATCTCATATAGCAGCAAAGTCATGATGATTGGTTCATGCTTTGCCTCTAATATGGGCGAGCGGATGCGCCGCTTGAAATTTGATGTGATGGTCAATCCTTACGGTGTGCTGTACAATCCATTGTCAATCAGTGCAGCATTGCTCGAGATAGTGGCCGACAAGGTATATTCGGATGATGACCTTATTTTTTTCGATGGCCGTTATCACAGCATGATGCACCACAGTTCATTCTCGGGAGATGACAACGTGGTCGTTTTAAGCAATATCAATGCAGCCTTGCAGCAAGCCCATGACTGCTTGCTGCAAGCTGATTGGCTTATCCTGACATTCGGTACATCATACATCTATTCATTGCCGGGAGGGACTGTCGTCGCCAATTGCCATAAGATGCCCGAGCGTAATTTCATGCGCGACTTATGCCCGCATGAGGCCATGACCCGTGAATATGCAGGGATGATTGACCGTTTGTTGTCATTCAATCCCCGATTGCGCTTTATTTTTACTGTCAGTCCTATCCGTCATTTGCGTGATGGATTGCATAATAATCAGGTGAGCAAGGCCAATCTTGTGATATTTGTCAATGATTTGCTCAGAGACTACCCGGGACGGGCATATTATTTCCCGGCTTATGAATTGATGCTTGACGAGTTGCGTGATTATAGGTTTTATGATGAAGATATGGTACATCCGTCAAAACTTGCTGTGGATTATATCTGGAGTAAGTTTGTGTCGATGTATATGTCTGACGATGCGAGAAGCACCATGGATGCTTGCGAGTCGGTGGCGAGGATGATGGAGCATAGACCGTTCGATGCATCTTCGCCGGCATATATGAAGTTTCTTGACAAGCTTGAGAATACTATTGTCGGACTCTCCGACCATAACCATAGTTTGGATTTCAGTAAAGAATTGGAATATGTATATCAATCACGAAAATGCCGAGGCAAACGATAATGTCATGGTCAGACGTGCGCTGGCGGCCATAGTGCTGTCGTTGCTTTGTATGGCCTTAGCCTTTCCACAGAGCCATAAGAAGCATAAAATCTACAAATCATTTTGTGACACTGTGTCATGTCTCCGTGACAGCATATTCAGATTTGACTCATTGGAGTGTGCGGCTCCCCTCATCTATGAGGCGTCGATGTACCGTCTGTTTATTGACCCTGTCATCTATGAGGCACCCATACAACAAAAGTTTATGCCGCAGATGCCGGAGGACTCAATAGCATTGTCGCGCAAGCCTACTATGCTGGGCGAATATACCGACATAGATAAATTCAGGATTGACACGACGGTCAATAATATGCTTTATGACCTGTATCTTACTGTCTTCGACCTTGATTACGTGACTGAGCAGGAAGTCAGCAATTATGCCTCATTCGACTATGGCGCGATGAAGCATGAACCGCCGGCAAAGCATGAAGTCTTCTCGTTGTTCAAGCCTGAGAACGATTATACCGAGGCGAAAAAGGTGGATACGCGCATCAATGTCAATAAGCCCAATTTTTGGAAAGTGCAGGGGAATGCCTCGTTTCAGTTTTCGCAAAACTATATTTCTCCCAATTGGTATAAGGGTGGTGAGAGCTCAAACAATATCCTTTCGTCGCTGATGCTCAATGCCAACTATAATGACAAGCGGCGTATCGAGTTTGACAACAAGCTGGAGGCCAAAGTCGGATTTATCGCCATGCCGTCTGACACGCTGCACAAGTTCAATTTCAGTTCTGACTTGTTGCGTCTCACGTCGAAACTCGGCATCAAGGCATATAGCCGGTGGTACTACACTGTCTCGATGGAGTTCAACACACAGTTCTTCAACAGCTATAACCTCAATTCGCCCACGCGCATATCGTCATTTATGGCGCCGGGCAATCTGATATTCAATTTTGGTCTTGATTACAAGCTAAGCAAGGAAAAGATTGATTTGTCGGCTTTCTTGTCACCATTGACCTACAATTTCAGATACGTCGGCGATCCTTTGGTCGATGAGACACAGTTTGGACTTGCCGAAGGCGAGAAGATATTGAACAGTTTCGGTTCGACGTTTCAGTTTAATATGAAGTGGACTATCATTCCTCAGATTATTTGGGAGTCGCGCTTCAATTATTTCACCAGTTATCACAAGATAGAGACAGAGTGGGAGAATACCTTCAATTTCATTCTTAACCGCTACTTGTCTGCCAAGTTGTTTGTCCATGCCCGTTTCTATGACATGGAGGCCGAGCATCGCATCCAGTGGAATGAATTGCTGAGTTTTGGCATCAATTATAATTGGTGATAATTACTTTTTACTTTCATGTTTTGTATTACATTTGCTATGTGATAGTAGAATGTGCTTTTTATGAGTAAATGTGTCACACATGAGGGTGTCGTCCGTGCAGTCAAAGACGGGGTCTTGTCTGTTGAGGTGGGGCGTGCCACAGCTTGTCAGTCATGCTCGTCACGTTCACGTTGCACTATGGGCAACGGTGATACCGTCATGGTCGATGTCCCTGCTGGCAGCGGCACTTTCGCTCCCGGCGACCGTGTGCAAGTCTCATTGTCTTCAGGTGTCGGGCGCAGGGCGGTTGTCATAGCCTATGTCTTGCCCCTGCTGTTGCTGGTCGTTGCGGTTGTGTCGTTTGTCTCTTTTTTCAGATGCAGTGAGATAGTCTCAATCATTGCTGCGTTTGCTGTCCTTGCGCTCTATTATCTCGTCATTTACATACTACGCCACAGGCTAAATCATCGTATGGTAGTTGTCGTGGGGCAGTATGTTTCCGGTGGTAGCATCAGATGATTTTGCATATAAGATTAAACCATTTCTCATGAATTTGATATTGTTAGCGGTAATTTCCTTGGGCGGCATCGGACTTGTCTCTGCACTTGTCTTGTATTTCGCTTCAAAGAAGTTTGCCGTCACCGTAGACCCGCTCATATCCGAGGTCTCAGAGGTTTTGCCGCAGGCTAATTGCGGTGGATGTGGCTATGCCGGCTGTTCCGGGTTCGCCGAGGCATGTGTCAAGGCGGACAACCTTGACGGTCTGGTTTGCACCGTCGGTGGCGCATCCGTAATGGGCAGGATAGCCGCAATCCTTGGCAGGGAAGTTGTCGCGGCAGTTCCCCGTTTGGCTGTCGTCAGGTGTGCCGGCACGTGTGCCGTCAGGCCGAAGACTACGGTATATGATGGCGTCAAGTCATGTGCGGTAGCGGCTTTGACCTATGGTGGCGAGACACGTTGCAGTTTCGGGTGCCTCGGCTATGGTGACTGTGTGGATGCCTGCCAGTTTGGCGGCCTGCATGTCAATCCGGCCACCGGACTTGTCGAGGTAGATGATTCGGTGTGCATAGGGTGCGGCTCATGCATCAAGGCTTGTCCCCGTGGTGTCTTGCAGCTGCGTGACAGGGCGCGAGACAACAGACGTGTATATGTCGCATGTGTCAATCATGACAAGGGGGTCGAGGCACGCACTGAATGTGCGGTCGCTTGCATCGGCTGTGGCAAATGTGTGAAGGCATGTCCGTCCGGTGCCGTAACGCTTGAAAATAATCTGGCTTATATTGATTATGCCAAATGCGATGCTTGTGGCAGATGCGTTGGAGTCTGTCCGCAGAAGTCGATATTGGCAGTCAATATTCCAGCCGGGCAGACGGTTGAGGCTGCCGCCACATCGGCCGGAGATGACAGATGACAATGGATGAAACGAACAGATAATAAGTTTGACAGTGAAGACTTTTAACATAGGAGGCATACATCCTGCCGGGACTAAGTTGTCGGGCGGCATTGCCATCCGTAGGGCGAATGTGCCATCGAGAGCCGTCATTCCACTATCGCAGCATATAGGTGCTCCCGCTGTCCCTTTGGTCAAAAGGGGCGACAGGGTCAAGGTTGGTACCAAAATCGCCGAAGCTGCCGGTGTCGTGTCGGCCAATATCCACTCGTCGGTCTCGGGCACAGTGGCCAAGATTGACATGGTGGCCGGTTTGACGGGTTATGCCGGACAGGCAATAATCATCGATGTCGATGGTGATGAATGGGATGAAAGTATCGACCGCACTCAGTCTCTCGTCAGAGAGTGTAAGCTGACTCCATCAGAAATAATAGACCGGATCCGTGAAGCCGGTGTCGTAGGACTTGGCGGTGCTTGTTTCCCGACGCATGTCAAGCTGGTTCCGCCACCGGGGCAGAAGGCCGACTGCATCATCATCAATGGTGTCGAATGTGAGCCATATTTGACATCAGACCATCGTCTGATGATTGAAAAAACAAAGGAAATCATGGTCGGCATATCTATCCTCATGAAAGCAGTAGGGGTAGATAAAGCATATATCGGCATAGAGGCAAACAAACCGGATGCCATAAGTGCCATGCGTGAAGAAGCGGGTAATTGGCTCGGCATAGAGGTCGTCGCGCTCAAAACCAAGTATCCTCAGGGAGGCGAGAAGCAATTGATTGATGCCATCCTTGGGCGCCGGGTGCCGGCTCCGCCTGCCATACCGGTCAATGTCGGCGTCATCGTGCAGAATATTGCTACTGTCTATGCCGTCTATGAAGCCGTGCAGAAGTCGAAACCGCTCATCGAGCGCGTAGTGACAGTGACCGGCAAATTTCTTGGTTCACCAGCCAATCTGTTGGTGCGTATCGGGACGCCGGTCGCCCGGTTGTTTGAAGAAGCAGGAGGGTTGCCCGAGGACACCGGCAAGGTCGTATCAGGCGGGCCGATGATGGGCAAGGCATTGCCGTCACTTGATATACCGGTTTGCAAAGGTACGTCGGGCATCGTGGTGATG
>DWUP01000086.1 GCA_020012075.1 Candidatus Avibacteroides avistercoris | reverse complement strand
TCACCGGCAGGGATGCGGCCGGTGAAGACGACGCGCCCCTCCACCCCTTCGGCCGCGGCCAGCGACCGCATCTGTCCCAGCAGGTCGCCGTCGCCACAGATGACCAGCACGCAGTCGTCCAGCCATCGCATGGCCGGGATGACCCATTCGAGGCCGCGACCCACATTGACCGCGCCCTGATAGAGCAGCATCTTCTTCCCCGGGGGCAGTACTGCGGGCAGCGGCGAGGGGAGCGGCGAGGGATGCATCACGGGGATGTTGCGCACCACGCCCATCGTGATGCCATAGCGGGCGGCATAATAGTCGGCAATAGAGCGGCAGACAGTGTAGCAATGGTGCAGCCGGGGGAAGATGAAGTCCTCTATCCGCTGCCAGAATCCCTTGACGAAAGGCCTCCCGACAAGCTCGGGAACCTCGGGAAACAGCTCATGAGCATCGAAGACAAGCGGCTTGCGGCAGAGACGGGATGCGGCGTAATTGGCCGGCAGGGCGTCGGTGTCGTTGCACAGCAAGGCATCCTTGCGGAGGAACAGCAGCATGAAAAACAGCCGCACATTGAACTCCATATAAAAAAGGAAACCCCGCCGTGCCAGCATCGTCATGCGTCTGACGGCGTATGGCCTCGCGACAGCCGTCCTACGGCCCTTGACACATCCCACCAGCAATATGTCATGTCCGGCACGGGAAAGAGACGAACAGACCTTATCGACGCGCCTGTCGCCGACAAGGTCGTTGCTCACCGAAACGACAATCCTCGCCATCGGCCTATCGGTGCGGATAATCTATGTTGTAGTGCAGGCCACGGCTCTCCTTGCGTTCCATTGCCTGCTTGGTGATGAGATATGCCACGTTGATGACATTGCGCAATTCGCATATCGTGCGCGAGACTTTGCTGCATTTGAACAGCTCCTCAGTCTCGCGGTAAAGCAGGTCAAGGCGGTTCCATGCCCTTTTCAGACGGAGGTCGGAACGCACGATACCGACGTAGGTACTCATGATCTGATTGACCTCACGCAGGCTCTGCGTCGTCAGCACCATTTCTTCCTGATGGATAGTCCCGTCGTCATTCCAGTCAGGGATGTCCTCACAGAACGAATAGGCCGGAAGATTGGCCAGCGAATGTCGTGCGGCGGCATCTGCATAGACGACTGCTTCGATGAGCGAGTTGGAGGCCAGTCGGTTGCCGCCATGCAGGCCGGTGCATGAGCATTCGCCCACGGCATAGAGACGGTGGATTGACGACTCGCCGTTCAAATCGACTTTGATGCCCCCGCACAGGTAGTGGGCGGCCGGAGCTACCGGTATATAGTCGCGCGTGATGTCTATCCCGTAGGACATGCACTTCTCATAGATGTTGGGGAAGTGCCGCTTGGTCTCCTCGGGGTCCTTGTGTGTCACGTCGAGATACACGTGGTCCTCGCCCCGGAGTTTCATCTCATTGTCTATGGCACGCGCCACAATGTCGCGCGGGGCGAGTGACAGCCGCTTGTCATACTTGTGCATGAACTCCCGGCCATCCATGGTGCGGAGCACTGCCCCGTAGCCGCGCATCGCCTCGGTGATGAGAAACGACGGCCTGTCACCGGGGTGGAAAAAGGCAGTCGGGTGGAATTGGATGAATTCCATGTCGGCCACAGCCCCTTTCGCCCTATATACCATCGCGATTCCGTCACCGGTAGCGACCAGCGGGTTGGTCGTCGTCGTATAGACCGCCCCTACCCCGCCCGTCGCCATCAGGGTGACGCGCGAGAGGAACTTGTCCACACAGCCTGTGGCCTCGTCCATAATATATGCCCCGTAGCACTCTATGCCCGGCGTATGTCGTGTGACGTTGATGCCGAGGTGGTGCTGTGTGAGGATTTCTATTGCAAAATGGTGGTCGAAGATGTCAATGTTGGGATTGCGGCGCACCGCCCTTATGAGGCTTTCCTGTATCTCAGCGCCCGTGTTGTCCTTGTGATGCAGGATGCGGAACTCAGAGTGGCCGCCCTCGCGGTGCAGGTCGAAGTTGCCATGCTCATCCTTGTCAAACTCGACGCCCCACCCTATCAGCTCGCGGATCTGTGCCGGAGCGTTGCGGACTACTTTCTCGACTGCCGCACGGTCGCTCAGGAAGTCTCCGGCAATCATTGTATCCTCGATGTGCTTATCGAAGTTGTCCACCAGAGTATTGGTAACCGAGGCCACACCGCCCTGTGCAAGGTAAGTGTTGGCCTCCTCAAGCGTAGTCTTGCATATCAAGGCCACTCTGCCGTGGTCAGCGACCTTGAGGGCAAAGCTCATACCTGCTATGCCCGAGCCAATGACCAAAAAATCATATTCCCTTGTCATAATCTTGCGATTTGTCGTGCAAAACTAACAAATTAGTCCGTCCACATGACTTTCGCATTGCATTAAATGGCAATTTACCTATCTTTATCCCACAAAAGACCTGCAATGGAAAGACGCGTGTTCAAAGAGGCATTGCCGCCGGCCTACCGGATTGCCTACATCATAGTCGCCGTGCTGTGCGTCCTGTGCGCATGGCTCAAGCTCATGGCACTGGCCATACCGACCGCCGTGCTACTGCTGCTCATCACCGACAAACTGATCAGAGGCGAATATATATTGGAGTCACAGGTCATCATCATGCGGCGCGGACGCTTCCTGCGTGACAAGGCGGTGCTCATCACATCCATCGAGAGCGTCAGCAAGGTCAGTGGCACACGCCGCATGCTCGGCAACGTGTCGCTCACGGCAGGCGGACGGAGGCTCACCATCAACCCCGAAAACCCGGATTCATTCGTCGAGTGCCTGACACGGAGGATGGACGGACTCCGCACAGAAGCACGGCACAGGCGGACCAACGACGACGAGACAACCTTTATAAGACAAGACCATGAGATATGATTTAGCTATCATCGGAGGCGGACCGGCAGGATATACCGCCGCCGAACGTGCCGGCAAAGCCGGACTGAAGACCATCATCTTCGAACAAAACAACCTTGGCGGAGTGTGCCTCAATGAGGGCTGCATACCGACAAAGACCCTCCTTTACTCGGCAAAGACCTATGCCAATGCCATCAATGCACAAAAGTATGGGGTCAATGCCGGCAATGCCACATTCGACACCGCCAAGATAGTGGCCCGCAAAGGCAAGGTGGTCCGCAAACTCGTGCTCGGCATCAAGGCAAGGCTCACCGCAGCCGGCGTCGAGACAGTCACCGGCCGGGCATACATAGCAGGCGCACACACCATCGAGTGCGACGGACAGACCTACGAATGCGACCGCATGATGCTCTGCACAGGCTCTGACACATTCGTCCCACCCATCGACGGCATAGGCGACGTCACCTACTGGACACACCGCGACGTCCTCGACTGCAAGGAGCTGCCACGCACCATCATCATCGTGGGCGGCGGAGTGATAGGCATGGAACTGGCATCCTACCTCTGCACCATGGGGACCGGAGTGACAGTCATCGAGATGACAGGCGAGATACTCGGCAACCTCGACGGCGAAATCTCGGCGGCACTGCGCGCCGAATATGCCAAGCGCGGCATCACATTCATGCTCGACACACGCGTGACCGCCGTGCACGAAGGCGGCGAAGGCATAACAGTCAGATATGAGTCAGGCGGAGCAGAAGGCTCGGCCACAGCCGAAAAACTGCTCATGAGCGTAGGCCGACGCCCCGTCACCACAGGCTACGGCCTCGAAAACCTCGGCCTCGCCACCGACAGCCGCCACCGCATCATCACCGACAACCACATGATGAGCTCAGTGCCCGGCATCTATGTCTGCGGGGACCTCAACGGACGCTCGCTCCTCGCCCACACCGCCGTGCGCGAAGCCGAAGTGGCAGTCAGCCACATGCTCGGCATCGACGACCAGATGTCCTATGCCGCCATCCCCGGCGTCGTATACACCAATCCCGAAGTGGCAAGCGTGGGACTCACGGCAGCCGAAGCCGGAGCACGGGGCATCGAGTGCCGCGAAGTGAAAGTCCCGATGGCCTACTCCGGACGCTTCGTGGCCGAAAACGAAGGGGCCAACGGCATCTGCAAAGTGGTCATATCCACCGACGGACACATCCTCGGGGCACACGTCATGGGCAACCCCGCATCAGAGATAATCACCCTCGCCGGAATGGCCATCACCCTCGGGCTGACGGCAGAGCAATGGGCCAAGACCGTCTTCCCCCACCCCACAGTGGCCGAGATATTCCGCGAAGCCATCTCTTAGCCCCGCCGCCACACCACAATGCGCACGCCGCCCGGCAGCCCACACACGGCACACCGGGCGGCGTCGCCGCATCATGCAGTCACCTACACCCCGCCCCGCGCCGGCGGCACACGGCCACGGGCGGCACGGCACACCGGGCCACCGTCAGCAGGGTCAGACCCCACGGAAAAAACTTAGACTAAAAATATATATCTCTAACCTAAAAATATATGTTTTTAGCCTAAACTTTTCCGGCAGCATGCCGTGCCGCGCCGCGCACCTCCCCGCACCGCCGGCACAACGTGCGCCATGACTGCCACAACAATTATGATGAAATATCGCCATTTACATTCATCTTGCACTATCTTTGCAAATTATAACATATTTCAAACTACATTAGACTGACTATGGGCAATGAAGAACAAACAGAGTTGATGGCCAAGACATTCAAGGGACTGGAGCAAGTCCTCGCAGACGAACTGAAAGCCATCGGAGCTACCGACATACGTCCCGGCAAACGCATCGTGTCGTTCACCGGCGACAAACGGATGATGTACAAGGCCAACTTCTGCCTGCGCACTGCAATCAGAATCCTGAAACCGATCATGCAATTCAAGGCACTCGACGCCGACGAGGTCTATGAGGCAGTGTCGGCCGTCGATTGGGAGAAATACATCAGTCTCGACTCATCGTTTGCAATCGACGCCACGGTCTACAGCGAGAAATTCCGCCACTCGATGTTTGTCACCTACCGCGTCAAGGATGCCATAGCCGACTACTTCACCGCCCGCTACGGCCGACGCCCGTCAGTCAAGCTCAGCAACCCCGACATATACATCAACATCCACATATCAGACGACGAATGCACACTGTCACTCGACAGCTCGGGCGAGTCGCTGCACAAACGCGGATACCGCCAAGGCACCGTCAAGGCACCGATCAACGAGGTGCTGGCCGCCGGCATGATCATGCTCACGGGCTGGCATGGCGAATGTGACCTCGTAGACCCCATGTGCGGATCGGGGACGATAGCCATCGAAGCCGCGCTCATAGCACGCAACATCGCACCGGGAGTCTTCCGCCAGCACTTCGCCTTCGAGAAATGGCCGGACTTTGACGCCGACATCTTCGGCGAGATCTACAACGACGACTCCGCCGAGCGCGAATTCGGGCACAAGATATTCGCCTCAGACATAGACCCCGTGGCAGTCGCCACGGCCAAAAGCAACGCCAAGGCAGCCGGAGTGATCAAAGACATACAGTTTGCCATAGCCGACATCAAGGACTTCGACTGGGACGGCGGCAAAGCAATCATGGTCGTCAATCCGCCCTACGGCGAGAGACTCACACCCAAAGACCTCGGAGACATCTATGCATGCCTCGGCGAAAGGCTCAAACACAAGTTCACCGGCAACACGGCATGGATAATCTCAAGCTCTGAAGACGCATTCGACAGCGTCGGGCTCAAAAGCTCGGAGACAATAGACCTCTACAACGGACCGCTGGAATGTAAATACAAAAAGTATGAGACATTCAGCGGCAAATACAAAGACAACAAAATCAACCTGTCAGGACAAAACGACCGCGACGACAGGCCGCGCGCGGCCGAACAAAGGACATCTGACGACCGCAGGCGCACACCGCGACGCGAGACCTACGACGACCACCGGCGTGGCGACGACCGCAACGACCGACGCCCACGCGACCAGAGGGACAGACGCGGCGACGACAGACGACCGGCATGGGACGGACGCCGGCGCGACGACGAGCGCAACGACCGACGACAGCGCGACAGACAGGAGAGATGGAGCGACGACAGGCCGGCGACCTATGAACGCCGCCAAGACAATGCCCCATGGGGAAACCCCGATGACATAGACTGACCGACAAAATCACCCGACCGGCATAATCAAAACAACAGAAGAAATGAAACGACTGATGGCAAGCTGCATGGCAATAGCCCTGACAATGACAGGCATGACGGCGCAAGACGACAACAAATTGACACTGGAAGACCTCATCCCCGGCGGTGAGAGATATGTCGCACATATCCCCGAAAACATCTACGGACTGCAATGGTGCGGCGACGTGTGCATAAAGCCCGGCATCGACACACTCTATGCCATCGACCCGGCAGACGGCCGCACGACCATATTGGCCACACGCGACGACGTCAATCGTGCCTTGGCCGGGACAGATGGATCGAAGATGTCAGCCTTCTACTACTCACGCTTCCGCAACGGAGACACATCACAACTCGAGCTGATGACCCCGGGCAAAATCATCACCTACGACACCGGGAGCAAAACGGTCACAGGCACGGCACTGTTTGACCCCGTGGATGCCGGCATAGACTACGCCGGCGACATGCAGAGGCTCGCATATCCCATATCGGGAGGCCTGAGGGCCATCGACTACTCGTCAGGCAGCGAGAGAGACTTCATCCCGGGCGGCATAATGTCGGAAGGCGAGGGGATAGTCTACGGCACGGCCGTCCACCGCAACGAGTTCGGCATCGACAAAGGCACATTCTGGAGTCCCGACGGCAGCCGGCTGGCTTTCTACCGCATGGACGAAAGCATGGTGACAGAATATCCGCTCATCGACATCGACCACAGGATAGCCCGCGAAGCCCCGATCCGCTACCCGATGGCAGGGATGACCAGCCACCGCGTGCAAGTCGGCGTATATGACAGCGCGACAGGCAATACCATTTATCTCAAGACGGCAGACCCCACGGACAGATACTTCACCAATGTGACATGGAGCCCAGACTCAAAGAAGATATACATACAAGAGCTCAACCGCGACCAAAACCACATGCAGCTCATCAGATATGACGCAGCGACCGGCGAGATGGAGGGCATCCTGTTTGAAGAACGCCACCCGAAATACGTCGAGCCGCAGCATCCGCTCACTTTCGTCAAGGGCGACGACGACAAGTTCATCTACCAGAGCCAGCGTGACGGCTACAACCATCTCTATCTGTATGACACCGACGGACGCCTCATCAGACAACTCACGTCGGGACAATGGCTCGTCAATTCGATAGTAGGCTTTGACGACGACGGCAAGTACCTATACTACATGGCCAACAAAGAAGGGCCGCTGCAGAGAGACCTCTACCGCGTCAATGTCAGAAACGGCAAGAGCGAGCGTATCACACGCCATGACGGAGTGCACAGCGTGATGCTCTCGGCATCAGGCAAGTATGTCATCGACAGCTACACCGCACACGACGTGCCACGAGTCATCGACATCTATCGCACTGACGGCAGGGGAAAGACCGTAAACCTGCTGACTTCAGCCGACCCATACCGCGGGGAAGAGACCGCGACAGTCGAAGTAGGCACCATAAAGGCCGCCGACGGCGTGACAGACCTCTACTACACGATGACCAAACCGTCAGACTTCGACCCCGCAAAGAAATACCCGGTCATAATCTACGTCTACGGCGGCCCGCACCTGCAACTCATCAGCGACGTCTGGCGGTGGGCCTCATCAGGATGGTATAATTACATGGCCGGCAAAGGCTACATCGTCTTCTGCCTCGACAACCGCGGCAGTTCCAACCGCGGTCTGGAGTTTGAGAACTGCACATTCCGCCATCTCGGCATAGAGGAATGTCGAGACCAGATGCAGGGAGTAGAATTCCTCAAATCACTGCCATACATCGATACCGGCAGGATAGGTGTGCACGGATGGAGCTTCGGAGGACACATGACCACGGCACTCATGCTGCGCCATCCCGATACATTCAAGGCAGGAGTGGCGGGCGGACCCGTCATCGACTGGGCACTCTATGAAGTAATGTATGGAGAGAGGTATATGGACACACCGCAAGACAATCCCGAAGGATATGACGAGACCAACCTCAACAAACTGGCGGACAGGCTGAAGGGCAAATTGCTCATCATACACGACTACAATGACAAGACTTGCGTGCCTCAGCATACCCTCGGGTTCATCAAGTCGTGCGTGGACAGCAGGACATACCCCGACCTGTTTATCTATCCGGGGCATGACCACAACGTGATAGGACGCGACAGGGTGCACCTCTATAAGAAAATATCAGATTATTTCATCGAAAACCTCTGAAAGACAAAACGAAAAACTATATGAAACTATTGCTCTTAGGCTCAGGCGGCAGGGAACATGCACTGGCATGGAAGATTTCACAAAGTCCCAAAGTAGAAAAACTCTATATCGCCCCCGGCAATCCGGGCACAGCAAGCGTCGGTGAAAACGTGGACATCAAGGCCGACGACTTCGAAGGCATTGCCCGACTGGTCACCGGCAAGGGCATCGACATGGTAGTCGTAGGGCCTGAAGACCCGCTGGTAAAGGGCATAGCCGACTACTTCAGCAATGACGAGAGGCTCAGGACAGTGCCTGTCATCGGTCCCTCAAGGGCCGGGGCGCAGCTGGAAGGCAGCAAAGACTTCGCCAAGGAGTTTATGAACCGCCACAACATCCCGACCGCACGGCACAAGAGCGTGACCAAAGACAACATCGATGAGGGGCTGAGATTCCTGCACACACTCACTGCACCCTTTGTACTCAAGGCCGACGGCCTCTGCGCAGGCAAAGGCGTACTGATAGTCCCGACCATCGAGGAGGCAGAAAAGGAATTGCGGGAAATGCTCGGCGGAATGTTTGGCAATGCCTCGGCGACTGTCGTCATCGAAGAATACTTGCAAGGCATCGAATGCTCGGTATTCGCCCTGACCGACGGCAAATCATACAAGCTGCTGCCCGAAGCCAAAGACTACAAGAGGATAGGCGAGGGCGACCGAGGACTCAACACCGGTGGAATGGGCTCGGTGTCACCCGTCCCGTTTGCCACTGCCGAATGGCTAAAGAAGGTGGAAGACCGCATCGTCAGACCCACCGTCGAGGGACTGAAGGCCGATGGCATCGACTACCGGGGCTTTATCTTCTTCGGATTGATGAACGTCGGTGGCGACCCGATGGTGATAGAGTACAACGTCCGCATGGGAGACCCCGAGACCGAATCAGTGATGCTGCGGCTCAAAAGCGACATCGTGGACCTCTTCGAGGGCGTGGCCCGTGGCGACCTCGATGCACGCAGCATCGAGTTTGACGAGAGGACGGCCGTCTGCGTGATGCTTGTCTCGGGCGGCTACCCGCAGCATTATGACAAGGGATATCCCATCACAGGACTCGACAAGGTAGACGGCAGCATCGTCTTCCACGCCGGCACAGCCGTCAAAGACGGCAGGACAGTCACCGCAGGGGGGCGCGTGATGGCAGTAAGCTCCTATGGCAAAGACAAAGATGAAGCATTGGCCAAAAGCTTTGCCAACGCCGACGCAATAAACTTCGATAAGAAATATTTCCGTCACGACATAGGTTTCGACCTGTGACACGACGGCAACCACCTCATGACGGCAGGCGGATGTCCGCCCGCGGCAGAGACAAGGCCGGAGAAAGCTAACACGACGAGGCGATGAAATCAAACCTTCCACGCACAATAGCGCAGAGCAACATCACACTGGCTGTGGCCATCGTGGCATATCTGCTGTCGTTTGCTCTGCTGAGGCACGACGTGGCTGGAGGCGTGGAGGGAGGCTTGCTGTGGCAATGGCTGCACGAATCCATGCCTGCACTGACCACTTCGAGGTGGACCACTCTGGCAATGCACGTGGCAGCCCTCTACATGCTGCTCGAACTGGACGCCGTCTATGCCCTCATCAGGGTAAGGACAGTGTCACAGCTGTCATTGATGCTCCTCCTGCTGGCCGCCATGCCGACAGTTTTCAACGTAGGTGCCGCATCGTCGGCCGCATTGTTTGTATTCTACTCATTGTTCCCGTTCTTCTCCACCTACCAGAGCGACAAACATTCGCACAAGATGATGCAGGCCGGAGTGTCTCTCGGCATAGCCGCCCTGCTCATGCCCTGCACGCTGTGGCTGGCACTGCTGTGGGTGATGATGATGCCGGGAATGCGAAACTTCACCCCGCGCCACCTCTTCGCCCTGTCTTGGGGAGTCGCCATACCGTTTATGGCAGTGGCCACCTACTCCTATTGCACCGGCCGGATGGACATCATCACCGGGGCATTGGCCGACGTGGCCGCATTTGACACCATCGCATACAGCGGCCTCGACACACGCACCGTGGCGGGATGGTGCCTCATGGCATTTGTCACGGCCACCTCGGTCACACACGCCATATACAGGAGCTATGACGACAAGATCAAGACACGCTTCCTCCTGTACCATTTGTGCTGGCTGGCGGCCATGACGGTCGCGGCTGCCACCGTCATGCCTGATGAAGCCACAGGACTGATGACAGTGGCCATGATGCCTGCCGCAATGCTCGCAGGCCACACCGTCACGCTGCTCGACACACGCGGCGGACGCAACTATGTCTTCGTGCTGCTGGCGGCTATAATAGCCGTCGCGGCGATTAACATCGTGACACGATGATCGAACAACTGATGCAGATCCTGCAAGACTGGGGTTACGCCGGGGCATTTGTAGCGGCGCTGCTGGCAGGCAGTATCGTGCCTTTCAGTTCTGAAATAGTACTTGCCGCACTGCTGCAGGCCGGCCTCAGCCCTGTGTGGCTCATCATCTGGACGACGGCAGGCAATACTCTCGGGGGAATGACCTGCTACTGGATAGGCACGCTCGGCAAGATGGAATGGATCACAAAGTACCTCAAGGTCAGCGAGGACAAAGTGGACAGGATGCACCGCTTCCTGCAAGGCAGGGGAGCATCGATGGCCATTTTCTCTTGCCTGCCCTACATAGGCGAGACAATAGCCATCTGCCTCGGGCTGATGCGCAGCAATTGGGCGGCCACGGCCGTATTCATGCTCATCGGCAAGCTGCTGCGCTACATCATAGTGGCAGCCATCACAATCGGAGCAAGCAAAGCAATCACGGGATGAGACAGATGACCATAAGACAGACCGACGACGGATGCAACACCATCTACCTGCCCGAGATGGACGAGCACTATCACTCCACCAAGGGAGCACTCACCGAAGCACGCCACATCTTCATAGGCATGGGCTTCGACCATTGCACCAAGCCAGCACCGAGGGTGATAGAATTCGGCTTCGGCACAGGACTCAACGCCCTGCTGACTGCCGTGCAAGCCGGGGCGCAACACCGGCACACGACCTATACGGCACTCGAACTCTACCCGCTCGATGCCGCGACGGTCAGCGCACTGCACTATGACACCGTCGCCGGGCAGGAGTGGGCCGCGACACTCGAAGCAATGCACCGGGCAGAGTGGGGGAGCGCGACCGAAATAACATCCTACCTCACACTCAAAAAGGTCAGATGCGACTTCACCCGGCATTGTATGTGGCAGGGAGAAAGGTCGTATGACATCGCCTACTTCGACGCATTCGCGCCTGACAAGCAAGAAGGGGTATGGACACCTGAGCTCTTCGCCGCCATACACGACTCACTGGACCACGGCGGGGTGCTCGTGACCTATTGTGCAAAAGGGTCGGTCAGGCGAGACCTCCAGTCCGCCGGTTTTGACGTCGAGCGGCTGCCCGGACCGCCGGGAGGCAAAAGAGAAATGCTGCGCGCCACCAGACCATGAGACATCGGAATACATACATATATCAACTCACACCAAATGAAACAGACCATCATGACACTCATCGCCGCCATCACCATCCTGACCGGATGCGGCGGCACACACCGCGACGATGACACACGTCTGACCGTGGCAGTCAGCATAGAGCCCCAGAGATACTTCGTCGAGCAGATCGCCGGCGACAAAGCCGAAGTGAAGACCCTCGTCCCATCAGGCGCCAAGCCCGAGACCTATGACCTGACACCGGCACAGATAATAGACCTCAGCCATTGCAAAGCATACTTCACAATGGGACACATGCCATTCGAGCGGACATGGGCAGACAACTACAGCGACACACACCCGCACACCAACATCATCAATCTGTCACACGGCATCGAGCCTATAATGACCGACCACACACATGACAGCCCCGCAGTGAGCGACACAGGACATGTCTTCGTCGAGCCTCATACGTGGATGTCGGTGGCCAACGCACTCATCATCGCCCGCAACGTGCGTGACGGGCTCTGCATCGCCGACCCAGGCAACAAAGCCTACTATGACAGCCGTTGCGACACACTTTGCCAGAGGCTGAAACGGCTGGACAGACACATCAGGACGATGCTGGCCGATGCCGACAGCACTTTCCTCATCTACCACCCGGCACTGTCCTATTTTGCCCGCGACTACGGACTGACACAGGTCAGCATCGAGCGTGAAGGCAAAGAGCCCTCACCACGTGAGATGAAAGACATAATCGACCGCGCCACGGCAATAGGCATCAGAGTGCTGTTCATACAGCCCGAGTATGACGACCGTGCCGCCCGCACACTCACGGGAGAGACAGGCACAGCAATCGTCAAGGTCAATCCCCTCGCATACGACTGGGAGAAAGAGATGACTGCCATCGCCGCCGCATTGTCACACGACAGACATCCCGCACAATGAGCATCATCGTCAGCGCACAAGGCATCTGTGCCGGATATGGAGACAGAGAGGTGCTGCACGACGCAAGCCTCGATGTGGACGGGCATGACTACATAGGCATCATCGGTCCCAACGGAGGCGGCAAGACGACATTCGTAAAGTGCCTCCTCGGACTGAAGCACCCGACGGCCGGGACAATCGAATATTTCAGGGACGGACAAAAGGTCAAAAACATCAACATAGGCTATCTGCCCCAGTACACGGCAGTGGACAACAACTTCCCCATCACCGTGCGCGAAGTCATATTGTCGGGCACACTCGGCAAAGACGGCTATGCCGGCGGCTACAGCAAGCGGCAGAAAGCCGAAGCCGACGAAGTCATCAGCCGCATGGGACTCGACGGGCTGGCCGACCGCACCATAGGCAGCCTCAGCGGGGGACAGCGGCAACGGGCACTGCTCGGCAGGGCAGTCATAGCACGGCCAGACCTGCTGATACTCGACGAGCCGAGCACCTATATCGACAAGGTGCACGAGACACGCCTCTACCAACTGTTGTCTGACATCAACCGCCACTGCGCCATCATCTTGGTCAGCCATGACATCGGCACCGTGCTGGCCAACGTCAAGTCGGTGGCATGCATCAACGTGACACTCGACTACCATCCCGGAACGGAAGTGAGCGAAGAATGGCTCGACAACAAGTTCAATTGCCCGATCGAGATAGTGGGACACGGCGACCTGCCGCACCGCGTCCTCGGCAGGCACGCACACTGAAGGCTCCACGCACGACAGCGCCGCCACGGCATCCCGCTGTCATTTAGCCGGCCACAGACACCGGATGACGCACCATCCCGCCACCCGAAGATGACAAATGGTCAAAACAATGCATGACATTCAAATATTTTTTCAATGACAACCTTTGAATGGTCGGCACAAACAGATATCTTTGCCACTAACGGCGGG
>DWUP01000085.1 GCA_020012075.1 Candidatus Avibacteroides avistercoris | reverse complement strand
GTCTTCGACGCTGATGTCCTGACGCACGAGCCATGAATTGTCGAGCTTGGTGCCCCTCAGATATGGGAACTCGCCCGGCAGGGCATTGAGCGTGGAGAGTCCCTCCACATCCTCGCGGCGGTAAAACGGTTTCACGTTGAAGCCCTCGTTTGTCCTCCACACCAGCTTCTTGTCAAAGTCTGCGCCTTTCAAGTCTGCTGTGATCTTCGCCATCCACTCTTCGGTGGTCACGTGGGGAAAATCGGAGAACAGTTTTTCATTACTATTAGCCATAGTCTTCCTTTTATAGTTAGAAATAATATATTTGTTTATACCTCACGCATGGCAGCACGCATTGTCGTGTGCGCTGCATATCCTTGCAAATATAATTATTCGGACAATAAGAAAGGCCGTCCGGCCATGATTTTATTGTTTTGCATGGCCAATGCTCCACCAATGCCGTGCCACACCACCTGCACAGGTAGACCAATGGCCGCAGGACGGTCAGAGCCTGCAGCCATTGGCGTACCGGAAGCGTCCTGTCAGCGATTGACGAACATGATGGTCACCGACACATCTCCATCTATCATCCTTGCGGGGATGGTGACCGTGCCGTCGCTGTCGAGCGGCATGACATCGGTGCGCCACCGGCGGTTGCCATTGACCATCTCGGGGCCGCCGAGGTCATGGCCGTGCTTCACTTCAAGGCCGGTGATGCGGTAGTCGCTGTCCATCCTGACATCGAATTTCAAGTCTTTGCCAAACTCTGCCTGCGACGGGGCAGGTCCCCCGCCGGGTGAGGTGACATCGCACATCCTCGCCACAAATGCCACTCTGACATTGGCGGTGTGGACATTGCACGTCATGTCGATGATTTTGCCTCCCGACTGTGCATCCACATCGGTCGCGTCGAGCGGACTGACCCGGCTCGATAACTTGTCATAGACCTTGCACCTCAGGCGGTAGATGCCCGGCTCTGTCCCGTCGGGGATGGCGAATGACAGCCGCCCCGTCACGTCACGTCCGCCCGAGGCTGCCGACGGGATGCTTGCCACACATTCGCCCGAGGGTGATGCTCCGCCGCCGGCCTCTGCAAACTGTCCGTCATTGTCCCAGTCGGCAAAGAGTGTGCACGCGAAGCGTTCTGTCCCGCCGTCGATGGTCATGGTGACCTTCTCGCCCGGCATGGCGGCAAAGGCCGGCGCGGCAGTCATATCGACATAGACGGGAGCATTTAGCGAGTCGGGGACGGCAATGCTGCCGGTCGCCCCGCCGACGGTGAACGTGAGGGCGGTCAATGGCATCGCCACACCCGGCACTGTCATGTCAGGCGCGAAAGCAAGGCGATAGGGCTCGGCCACATCCCGCGGACGCGGGTCATCATTGAGGACTATCTCGTCAATATATGCGGTGTAGCTGTCGTGTCCGGCCGGATGACGCTCGGTGTCTGGCGCGATGACGAGGCTGTGTATCTCGGCGTTGTGATTGCCGCGCAGTTCGAATACGATGTCGCTCCAGCGTCCTGCCTGCGCCTCATTGAGCGAGCGGGTGACTGCCTGCACCGTCTCGGGGCTTTGCCCGCTGCGGTCGGCACGTTTGCCCAGCACGACGAGGGCGGCATCGCCTCCCGCAGGCTTGAGGAGCATGACATGCAGATAGCGCGGGGTGTCGCTCATCGGCACAGGTGCGCCGAGCCCGATGCGTGCGCCATATAGGTGGCTGCCATAGGGCGAGCGGTGGAAAGCCACGGCACGTGCCGTGCCGTTGGTCCCGTCGGGCGAGGGATTGTCGGCGAGCATTATCTGTCCGTCGAGCACTCCCGTGGTGAAGGGCGAGTCTGCCCACGTGTCAAAGGTCGAGAGGCTGTAGGCTGCGCCATCATCAAACGAGCAGTCTATCTGCTGTGCTTGCAGTCCCGCGGCCATCGACATGGCTGCGGCGGCGATATATATGAGCTTCTTCATCTGTCTGTCCTCCTGTCTTTTTTAATATACTGAAATGGTGTGCAGCAACGGGCATGTGTGGCTGTCGGTAACATTGACGCGCACATACCGTGCCTTGACCCCGTCGCCATAGCGCGAGGTGTCGTCGTCGTGCGCCATGATGCGCTTGTAGCCCACGGTAGTCCCCTCGGCGAATGGCTGCCAGTCGATGCCGTCGGTGCTGGTCTCGATGTTGAATGAGCGGATGCGTTGCCCGAGGCGGATGTACTCCTGCAACATGACATAGTGCACCGTGCGGCTGCGGCCAAGGTCTACCGTCACCGTGCCCGAGGTGTCGCCGTCGTCGGTCGTCCAATAGGTGCTGCTGTCGCCGTCGGTCACATTGGCCGCAGCGAAGTCGCCGGGCATGCGTGTGCGGTCGGCTTCAGCTTTTTTCCCGGCCGCATAATCCTTGGAGAGCCTCGACCTGATGAGTTTGCCCAGTCCCTTGAGGCTCGCCACGACGTCGTCGGGCATACGGCCGTCGGATGCCGGGGCGCAATTCATGATGAGCGTGGCGTTGCGTCCCACGCTTTCGAGATATATCTTGAAGAGTTGTTCGGGCGTCTTGGCCTTCTCATCTTCAGTCCAGAACCACTTGGAAGTGGTGCGGACATCGACCTCAGAGGGGATGAAGAGCAGCCCGTCCTCGATGCCGGTGTTGCTCTGTGTCTCGGTGTAGACCTCCTGCGAGTCGAAGTTTGACCAGCACGTGCGCCCCGAGTAGCCGTCCTCGTTGCCGCACCAGCGGAATTCCCTGCCCCACACCACACAGCCGGGCTGGAGCTTGTGGACAGAGTCAGCCACGTTGTCCCAGTCATAGTAGACGCGCTTGTCGATCGAGCGGCTCTCCATCTCGTCGCCTCCATAGTAGCCGTTGCCTCCATTCGCCCCGTCAAACCATATCTCGAAGAGCGGGCCGTAGTCTGTGCAAAGCTCGGTGATCTGGCGCATCAGGACATCGGTGACATACTCGTCGGTCGCATAACATGGGCTGCTGGCATCCCAAGGCGAGACATAGACGCCAAACTTCATGCCGCGCTCGCGGCAAGCCTCAGAGAAGAGGCGGGGGATGTCCACCTCGCGGCTCACCCCTGCCCCGTTTGCCACGCTGAAGCCGGTGCTCTGCGTAGGCCACAGGCAGAAGCCGTCATGGTGCTTGCAGATGACCACCGCGCCGCGCATCCCAGCCGAGTGCATCGCCTCGACCCACTGGTCGCAGTCGGGGATGGTCTGTGGGGCATATTCGGTCGGGTCGGCCTTGCGGTCGTTGCCCCACTCTGTCCCCACGAAAGTGTTGGGGCCATAGTGCGAAAAGCCATAAAACTCCGTCTCAAACCACTGCATCTGACGCTCGGTGGGGACGGGGAAAACGGGTGACGGGACATTGGCCGGATTGGCCAGCTCCTGCTCGGCGAACAGCGACTGGGCGGCCACATCGGCGGATGCCAACGCCACGGCCAACGCTGCCAAGGCCATGCGACGGCCTAAGACTGGACACGGATAGCTCATCATGATTGAAAACTTTTGCTTACAAAGATAGCGCAACGTGAAAGCAAAACAAGGGCAAGCTATCATTTTGCCCTCGTTTTTGACATTCCGCCTTGCCTGCCGGCTGCATCAACGCCCGGCCTCGGTGACAAACTTGATGCTGTAATCGCCGTCCTCCTCTGACAGATAGGCTATGCGCGGCACCGCGTCGTCTGACAGCGTGGCCGAGAGCACCGATTCGCCCTCAGACTGCTTGGTGACCATGAGGCTTGTCACCACCTCGCCGCTGGAGCGGTCCACCTCGCGGTACTCGTAGACGAGGTCTTCGTCATAGAGGTTCATCCCCGTCAGCACATTGACGAGCACATACAGCTTGTCATCACGCAGTTTCATGCTTGTTATCCTGCGGCAGAAATAGGCGTTATAATCGTTGTAATAGTCCAATGTATAGAACTTGGCCGTATCGGGCACAATCATCCTGCTGCTGTCAAGGTCAAACACCTTGTAATCATCCTTGACATCGTCGGGTGTGGCTATGTCGGCTACATGGACTATGCCGGTGATGGGATTGGCATAAGCAAATTCGTCGCCGTTGGGTGCAGCTATGTGCGTGTGGAAAGCGGCACAACGTGTAGCTTTAAGAACCTCGTCGAGTCTGCCGAAACGGCTTTTCCGCCTGCCTGTGTGTCTGTCCATCATCTGGAAGCAAGGATTTGAGCTGTCATAATATTCATCTTTGAAGCAATCATTGGCCGGCATACCCGCGAGTTCCTCCCTCGTCAATTCGGGCCACGACAGCTTGAGCACAGAGATCATGACATTGTCATCATCAAGCACACAGACATTGCTGAAATCATAGATGTATTCATACATGTCGTCATTGATGCCCGTCAGCTCGATCATCCTGCATGGCTCGAATGTCCCGGCATCACGCACCAAGACCACAGGTTGGTTGAAATAGGCAAGTCCGCCACCTTCCTCCAAGAACACACGCGGCAAATCAATGACCAGCCCTATCTTGCCATCAGGCAGAAACGATGTAGCAAGCGGGATGTAATAGGCACCGCCACGTGCCACCTCGAAAAGGCTGTCGGGCACATCGAAGTAGACATACCGCTCATTCCCGTCAGGTTCCAGCCGTGACACGAAGCGGAAGACATCATCCTCGCCGCACCTGAAAGCCGAGCCGTAGTCATGGAAATCCTCTGCAACAACCAGCAAATCATCCTTCAACGAAAACGACGAGACGCGCGCTATGGCATAGAGGCTGTCGGGCAACTCGATGGGGCAGACGGCATAGTCGAGGCCGACGTAAGACACATCGTCGGGCATGGGATAGGACACCATGTTGTCAGAATAGGCGTGGAACGGCTGCGCCCCCTCAAACGACACCAGCGCGTCGAAGAAAGCAGGCGACGAGCTGGCGAATGCCCCGCAGCACAGCACACGCCCACCGGCCTTGTCCACTTTGAGAGCATAGCCGCCATAGGGGATCGGCGTGTTGAACGACAGGAAGTCCAGATAGCCCAGACTGTCATCATAGAGGTAGAAGTCGGCCACGTAGCCCATCTTGGCGTTGTACTTCCTTGCCACATCGCGGCGACAATTGACCGACACCAGCACAAGCTCGGCATCAGGGTCGGCAGCCTTGAGCAGGGCATCATACTTGTCCATGGCAAACTCCAGCCGAGGCGACTGCCCGGGGATGTACAGATAGGCATAGATGGTGTCAGAGCGCGAAGCGATGTCAGCGAAATATGACTTCACCGCAGCCTCAGTCCCCTCTATTTGGGCGACCCTGCCATAGGGACTGAAATACTGTTCGATTCCCGACTGCGCCGACGCTGTGAACGGGACGAGCACGACAGACATCAGCAGTGACAATAACAGTCTGATTGACCTATCCATTGATTATTCAGATTGAAAGGACATTAAGACTTCACCCGTGCCGTGCGGCATCAACGCCCGGCCCCGGTGACAAACTTGATGCTGTAATCGCCGTCCTCCTCTGACAGATAGGCTATGCGCGGCACCGCGTCGTCTGACAGCGTGGCCGAG
>DWUP01000084.1 GCA_020012075.1 Candidatus Avibacteroides avistercoris | reverse complement strand
CCTCATTCCCTGTCCCGACGCGGCACAGGATGATGTCTCGATGGCTGTCAATGACTTCCTCAAAGCCATATCGGCATCACTGCTCATGGAACAGGTCATGGCACCGCGCTGGCCATTCAAGACCAAGCGTGACGACGAGGACGACACCACGCACGGCAGGGGCAAGAAGAGGGACAAGGACGATCAGCACTCCATCGAAGTGGAAGGGCTGCCGACACCTACCGAGCGTGCGCAAGCCATCATTGACAACGACCTCGACACATTGATTGCTTCCACACTTTCGGACAAGAAAATACGCGAAGCCATCATCGGCACAGATACCGCTGAGATGATAACACAGGTGTATATCCCCAAGGTGGTGAAAGAGAAATATCCGGAACTGACAGAAGAGGAAGTGGACCAAGTGTCAAAGCACGCCATTCTGACCATCGCCACACAGGGACAGGACATCACAGTGGATGATAACGGGAACAAATTCATCCGCATGGCCAACCGCTTCATCAACCTCGACGAACTGTCCATCAACCTGATAGACTCGATAAACCCGTTCCAACGGGCATACGAGATATTGTCAAAGTCGCTTACACCCGAAGTGCTACACACCATCCAATACGAGATAGAATCGAAGCGTGAGGATATGACAAAGGAAGAAGCCATACTCCTGTTTACGAAATATCTGCCCAAATGGAAAGAGGAACACGACGGGAGAGTGCCGACACTCAATGAACCGGATGCCAATGGGCGGCGCATAGCCTTTGCCATCGACTACCTGCGCAAGCTGAAACAACAATACCTCGCCAAGAAACGATGATAAACTGGGACAAAGAACTCGAGAAGATATTTGCCGACCCGCTGCTGGCCGATGTGACCGCACCGCAAAAGAAAATCACATCGAGCGACAGGCTGATAGCCGGATTCCAGCTTATCACAGAGTTTGTCGAGGCACACGGCCGCCTGCCACAGAAGTGTGACGACCGTGAGGAACGCGCCCTCTACAACCAACTGCAAGGGATACTCAAAGACCCGGCGAAAGCGGAGCGATGCAAGCCCTATGACACACTGGGCATCCTGAACGCGACGGGCCATCATCACGCCGCCCCCGGGCCAATGCCTGCCAGTGAAAGCGGGCCAAAGACAGAAGAACAACAACTCGCCGACATATTCGACGACCCGCTCCTTGCAGATGACAGCCCGACGAACAACGGTCTCTTTGACCTGCCCGACTACATGCAGCAGCGACTGAAAGAACGGAGAGAAGCAGACTACATCGCACAAAGAGAAAAGTGCGAAGACTTCGATCGCTATGCAGCCGGATTCGGCGAAGTACATGCCAAACTGAAATCGGGCAAATGCCGCTTGATAAAGTTCAAGGATGCACATATAAAGACAGGACAATATTTCGTCGAAGACGGTATGCTGGTTTATATAGCCGGGATGGACAGGATAGAGAAAAACCGGCACGGACGGAAAGACACACGGACACGCTGCATCTATGAGAACGGCATGGAGTCGGGCATCTATATGCAGACACTCTGCAAAAGCCTCTACCATGCAGGCTATACCGTCCAAGACATGTCAGATGTGGAGGAGGACTATCTGGCCAAGAAATTCTCAATCGATGCCGGCGACGTGGAGAGTGGAATGATTTATGTACTGCGTTCACTGTCAAAAGACCCCGAGATAGCGGCTATCCCCGACCTTTATAAGATAGGTTTCACTACCACCCCGCTCGAGGCACGCATTGCCAACGCCAAAAACGAACCGACTTACCTGTGCGCCGATGTCAAAGTCGTGGCCACATGGCGCGTGTACAATGTGAAGAGCTCGACTTTCGAAGCCCTCATACACAAACTGTTCGCCGATGTGCAACTGCAAGTGACCGTGGACGGGAAGAAACCACAAGAATGGTTTGTCGTGCCGTTTAATGTCATCGAACAAGCCGTCACTTACATAATCAACGGCAAGCCAATTGCATACGACAAGAATGTCCGGCAATTGATTATTTTGAATGAGGGCTAAGAAACAGGAAAATGCAGCGTCACGACTGCCTCTTTACGTCACCCTCGTGCATGGCCATCCTCCGTTTCACCCGGTTTGATTTCCTTGACCACACGTGCCGGGTTGCCCGCCACGACCGTCATGGGCGGCACTGAGCGTGTCACCACGCTGTTGGCCCCCACAATAGAGCCATAGCCGATGGTCACGCCGGGCAGGACGGTCGAGTTGATGCCTATCCAGACCTTGTCCTCGATGACTATCGGGCGGGCATATGTCGCACTGCGGTTGTCGGGGTCGGGATCGTGGTTGATGGTGATGAGATTGACCTTGGGGGCAATGAACACGTCATCGCCGATGGTGATGCCTCCACGGTCAAAGAAGGTGCATCCCTGCTGTATCCAGCACCGCCTGCCAATGCGGATGTTCTTGCCGAAATCCACATAGAAAGGCGGCAGCAGCGTAGTGCTGGGGTCTACCTCCCTGCCTGTAATACGGCGCAGGTAGCCATGCACTTCTTCGGGCGTGAGCCAGCCTTTTGCATTCATTTCAGCGGCCGTAGCCATCGTGTCGAAAATGGTGTTGATGAGCAGGTCATAACCCGGCTCGTCGGGCGACACCATTTCGCCCGACAGGTCTTTGCTGAAAATGTCATTCATGTGATTGTCTCCTTTGCATTGCGATTAGTTTCTGCCGCAAAGGTATGCGGCGGACGACATTCGCGCTTTGCCCGATGGCTCAAAGTGTTTTGCCCCGCGGCTCATTTTGCCACATGTGACGCCTCCGCGCCATCCACACACACCGCATCCGCCACCGGCGGCAACAAAAAAATCGCGGCGGCATTTTACTTTCACCGTTCCGCCGGGTCTTTATGACATAAGACCTGCCCTGACAAGGCGACGGGCGGGACGCAAGACACAGGACACCCGACAGATGTCTGGCTATGGCCGGACCGGAAACCTATGACGACAATAAATGACGCAACGATAGCCTCTGCCATGAGGAGGAATGCGGAGGACGGATTCAGGATGCTGATGAAGAAGTATAAGACTGCCGTCTACTGGCACACACGACGGCTGCTCGTGTCGCACGACGACGCGCAGGACGCGACACAAGAGACATTGATAAGGGTGTTCCGCTCCTTCGACCGGTTCAAAGGCGACTACCCGCTCGGCGCATGGATATACCGCATCGCCACCAACGAAGCCCTGCGCATATTGGAGCAACGGAGCCGGAAGGGCACACGCCTGACATTGGACGACCCATCGGCCGGGACAACGCAGATGATCGCCGACGGGTATGTGGATTACAGCGACTTGGAAAGCATAAAACTGCAGAGAGCCATCCTCGCACTGCCCACCAAACAGCAGCTGGCCTTCAACCTGCGCTACTATGACGAGCTGGACTATGACGAGATAGCATCCATCATCGGCACTACGGCAGCCGGCGCAAAAGCCAGCTACCACATAGCCAAGGAGAAAATAATAAAATACATGAACTCGACCATCTGAAGACATGAGAAAGGATTTTGATTTAGACCGGATAGGCAAACGCATGCCCTACAAGACACCAGAGGGATGCTTCGACGAAATGGAAGCTAATATATGGAGCCGCCTGCACACCGGGCAATATGCACCGCCCGGACGCAAGGCCCGCAGGCCGGGCATCATCCTTGGGGTCATGGCAGCCGCAGCATGTGCGGCACTCGTGCTGTTGCTCCGCACGGCGGCACCCGAGACACAGGATGACGGACTCACCGAAGTAGAACAGGCATTCGCCGACCTGAGCACCGAAGATCAGGCGTATATGCTCGATTTTTACATGGATGACATATTTATGAACGAATAAAAACAATCAGAACATGATGAAGAATGCAATCAAACTGTTGCTGCTGGCCGTCTCGCTGGCAGCATTGAGCGGCACTGCCATGGCACAGGGCGACAGACAGCGGCCCACACGCGAACAACTGGCAGAAGTACAGGCAAGGCATATCGCCGAGGAAATAGCTCTGGACGACGAGACAAGCGACCGCTTCATCGAGACCTACTGCAACTTTCAAGGCGAGATATGGGCACTCGGACGGCCACACCGGCAGCCGCAACAACAGATGACGGAGGAAGAGGCCGGACAGGCACTGAAAGCACACTTCGCACACAGCCAGAAGATACTGGACCTGAGGCAGAAGTACTATGGCATCTACAGCGGATTCATGACGCAGAAACAGATCATGCGCGTCTACGAACTGGAACGGCAGATGATGGCACGACTCTCGGGACACCACGGCAAACGGCCGGGCAGATAAGGGACTGACAAAGGACACATGCAGCAACGGCATGACTGCCGGCACACAAGGCTGCACCCCGCGCCACATCCTCAGGCAAGAAGCACATAGAGACATAAACAGACGCCGGACAGCGGGGACAAAATGGAGCGGTGCACCGGGCGGGACAGAAAACCTCCCCGGTGCACCGGCTATATATGCCACGCAGTCATCAGGGCGAGGCAACACAAGACAGCAATACTGCAATGTTTCGCATTCATCATAATCTTCTCAAATTATCTGTTGTTTTTGACCAAAATCGCCTGCAAAAATGCAGATGAACAGGCCGGTCGTGGTGTTCCAAAATGCCTGCATAGGGTGATAATTGTCCCTATGGCAAGGCACAAAAGAATTATAGAACAATATCTGTGGAGTTTAGAACGCCGGGATATGTCATAAACAGCTTCCTTTGCAAGGAAATCAGAACCACAGAGGACGAGGCCCATGAGCAATACAGACGACATCCGCCAGATAGCTTTCAACCGGATAAAAGATGATGATTTTGATGTAGACTACATCGACGACGAGATTGTCTTCCACACTGACATCAGGGAACTCCCCATCGACAAGGACAGCCCGGTGCAGACAGACATGCTCACGATTGTCGTCTGTTCGCGCGGGAAGTTGAGCGTGGAGCTGAATGCGGTGGAATATACCATCCGGCGAAACGAGGTGTTGGTATGCCTGCCAAACTCCGTGATAAACAATTGCATGATAAGCCCGGATTTCGACGGAGCCGTATTGTGCATGTCGCAGCGGGGCATATTGGAACAAATCCCGGAAAACGACATCCTGAGCAAAGCCCTGTACTTCGCTAAAAACCCGATAATATGTGTCAATGAAGACGACCTGCACATCATCGATCTATACGGCACATTGATCATGTCCAAGGTCAGGATGAAACGAAAGCCATACTACAAGGAGAGTATCGTCTCCATTGTAAAAGCCGCACTCTATGACCTGCTGGCCTACGTGGAGGGCAAACCGGACTACTGCGGACACGGGATGGTAAGGCAAAGGGAAGTCTTGTTCAAGAAATTCTTGGAATTGCTTTCCACGACGAGGATAAAACCGCGGAACACTTCGTGGTATGCCGCACGGTTGTGTGTCACTCCCAAATACCTCTCCACCGTCTGCAAACAGGTGAGCGGGAAAACAGCACACGCATGGATAAACGAATTCGTCTCGATAGACATACGCTATTGGCTGAAAAGCACCGACAAGTCGGTCAAGGAAATAGCAGACATGCTGGAGTTCCCCAGCATCTCATTCTTCGGGAAGTATTGCAGGGCACACTTCGGCATATCACCGACGAAATACAGGAAACAACTGCGCAATATCCCGGCGGGAAATGACCGGCAATCGAAGTGATTCATTGCAATAGCGTCCAGCCACTCGTCGGGCATGACGGCCGGCGGACGGCGTTTGCCTCGCCACGCCACTGCACCTGCCTGACACTCACGCGCGCGGGGGCGGGCTTTATTCTTTCTTTCCCCCACTCTCATAATCATAGACATAATCATCTTCATCTTCATATACATATTCATATACATTATCATATAAGCCCGCGTTTGCCCGTGATTTTGCAAGTATATACGCAATATACACGATTTATGCAGGGAG
>DWUP01000083.1 GCA_020012075.1 Candidatus Avibacteroides avistercoris | reverse complement strand
ACAGTCGTGTCTGACATCTCAGAGATGTATGTCTATGCTTCGCTGACCGAGAAAGAGCTGCTCGGCCTCATCAAGCGTGACGGCTCGCAGAAGTCTATCCTCGAGGCTTATCCCAAGGTCAAGCTGATCCTGTCTGACGGCTCGACCTATGGCGAGGAGGGGACTATCGAGACCATCAGCGGTGCCATCGACACCTCGACGGGGTCGGTCAGCATCCGCGCCACATTCCAGAACCCTGACCGCCTGCTGCGCAGCGGCGGTATGGCCAACATGGTCGTGCCCTATCACATGACTGACGTGATAGTGTTGCCGCAGACGGCTTTCAGCGAGATACAGGACAAGAGGTTCGTCTTCACCCTCAATGCCGACAGCACCGTCAATATGACACAGGTCGAGGTCTTCGGGCTTGACAACGGCAAGGACTATGTCGTCACCTCGGGACTGGATGCCGATGCCAAGGTCGTAGTCGAGAACGCCAGCATCCTCAAGGACGGGCAGAAGATTGTCCCGGTGACCAAGGCCAAGTCTGAAGAGGCTTACAAGCAGGCGTTGGAAGACCAGAAGAATGGCAAATTAGGGTTATAAGATTAGAAAGTAGATTGAGATATGAAATTAGATAGGTTTATAAAACGCCCGGTATTATCGACGGTCATCTCTATCCTCATCGTGATATTGGGCGCAATCGGTCTGGTCTCGCTGCCGATCGAGCAGTACCCCGACATCGCGCCGGCCACGGTGAGTGTCTCGACGACCTATACCGGTGCCAACGCGCAGACGGTGCTCAACTCGGTCATCGTGCCGCTCGAGGAGCAGATCAACGGTGTGGAGAACATGGACTACATGACTTCCACCGCGTCAAATACAGGTGAGGCGCAAATAGATGTCTTCTTCAAGCAGGGCGTGGACCCCGACATGGCGGCGGTCAATGTGCAGAACCGCGTGTCAAAAGCTCTGGGCCTGATGCCTGCCGAGGTCACACAAGTGGGTGTCATCACACAGAAGAGGCAGACGAGTATGCTCCTCATCTTCTCGCTGTCAAGCCCTGATGACGCCTACGACATGGAGTTTATCGAAAACTATGCTGCCATCAACATCATCCCAGAGGTCAAGCGTGTCCCCGGTGTCGGCGATGCGATGGTCATGGGCGCGGACTACTCGATGCGCATCTGGCTCAAGCCCGACGTGATGGCGCAGTACAACCTCATGCCGTCGGACATAACGGGTGTGCTGGCCGAGCAAAACCTCGAGGCGGCTCCCGGCTCGCTGGGCGAGAATGGCAAGCAGACCTACCAGTACACGTTGAGGTATACGGGCCGCTTGCAGTCAGAGGAGCAGTTTGAGGAAATCGTCGTGGCGGCTACCCCCGACGGGCAGGTGCTCAGACTGAAAGATGTGGCCGAAATCGAGCTTGGCCGCTTGACCTACGGCTTCTCAAACAGGGTGAACGGACACGCCGCCGTGACCTGTATGGTCATGCAGACGGCAGGCTCCAACGCTACGCAGATCGTCAATGATGTCAAGGCATTGCTCGACGACATGTCAGAGACGTTGCCCCCGGGATTGGAAATCACGATTTCGCAGGACGTCAATGACTTCCTTTTCGCATCTATCCATGAGGTTATCAAGACACTGCTCGAGGCGTTCCTGCTGGTGTTCATCGTGGTGTATATCTTCTTGCAGGATTTCCGCTCGACGCTGATACCGGCGATAGCCATACCTGTGGCGTTGATAGGCACATTCTTCTTCCTCTATGTCATAGGCTTCAGCGTCAATCTTCTGACACTCTGTGCCATGATCCTTGCGATTGCGATTGTGGTCGATGATGCCATAGTCGTCGTCGAGGGTGTCCATGCCAAGCTCGACCAAGGCTACAAGTCGTCGAGGATGGCTGCCATCGACGCGATGAGCGAGCTGGGCGGTGCCATCGTCTCGATCACGCTGGTGATGATGGCGGTGTTTATCCCCGTGAGCTTCATGCCCGGCACGTCGGGTGTCTTCTTCCGCCAGTTCGGTATCACGATGGCGATAGCGATAGGCCTCTCGGCTATCAACGCATTGACCCTGAGTCCCGCCCTTTGCGCAGTGTTCCTCAAGCCGCATGACAAGGATGAAAGGAAAAAATCGACGTTCATCAGCCGGTTCCACACGGCGTTCAACGCCTACTATGACAACATGTTGAAGAAGTACAAGAAGGGAGTCATCCGATTCATCAACAAGCCTGCACTGACAATAGGCATGGTGGTGGCCGGCATAGCACTGCTCCTTGTCTTCATGAACATCACCCCGACCGGTCTCGTGCCCAATGAGGACACAGGCACCATAATGGGTGTCGTGGACCTGCCGCCGGGCAGCTCGCGCGAGAGGACAGAGGCTACCATGGCACGTGTAGACAGCCTGATAGCTGCCGAACCTGCCATAGCATCGCGCACCATCATCGTGGGCTACAGTTTCATCGGTGACGCAGGCTCCAACTATTCGTCGGTCATCTGCAAGCTCAAGGACTGGGAGGACAGAAGCCTGAAGCAAAGTTCGATGATCGTCTCGGGTATGCTCTATCTGCGTGCCAACAAGGTGATAAAGGATGCCCAAGTGCTGTTCTTCGCGCCTCCTATGATTCCGGGATACAGTGTGTCCAACGGTTTTGAAATCAACTTGCAGGACAAGACGGGCGGCTCGCTCGACAGATTCTATGAGGTGGCTCAGGAGTTTATCGCCAAACTCAAGGAGAGGCCTGAGATTGCCTCGGCACAGACATCGTTCAACCCGTCGTCCCCGCAGTATATGATCGACATCGACGCGGCTGCATGCAAGAAAGCCGGCCTTTCGCCGAGCGTGATATTGTCTACGCTGCAAGGTTACTATGGCGGTCTGTATGCGTCCAACTTCAACATATTCGGTAAGATGTACCGTGTGATGATTCAGGCCGACCCGTCGAGCCGCACCAACCTCGAGTCGCTGGGCTCAATCAAAGTGCGCAACGGCAACACGATGGCGCCCATCACACAGTTTATCGACGTGAAGAAGATTTACGGCCCTGACAACATCAACCGCTTCAACATGTTTACCTCCATGACCATCAACGGCCAGCCCAATGACGGCTATACGAGCGGACAGGCCATCGCGGCAATGGAGGAAGTGGCGGCACAGTATCTCCCCACGGGCTACGGATATGAATTCTCCGGTATGACACGTGAGGAGCAGAGCACGAGCGGGAGCATGACGGCTACCATATTCGTATTGTGCTTTGTCTTCATCTACCTCTTGCTGAGTGCGCAGTATGAGAGCTATATCCTGCCCCTCGCAGTGTTGCTTTCCATACCGTTCGGTCTGGCCGGCAGCTTCCTGCTCGCACACTTCATGGGACTCGTCAATATGGTCATCCCGGTATTCAGCAGTGCCGAGAACAACATCTACATGCAGATTGCATTGATTATGTTGATCGGTCTGTTGGCAAAGAACGCGATTCTGATTGTCGAGTTTGCCCTCGAGCGCCGCAAGATGGGCATGAGCATCACGTGGGCTGCCGTGCTCGGAGCGTCTGCCCGTCTGCGTCCTATCCTGATGACTTCGTTGGCGATGATTGTCGGACTGCTGCCGTTGATGTTCGCATTCGGTGTCGGTGCCAACGGCAACCGCACCCTCGGTACAGCGGCCGTGGGCGGTATGTTGATAGGCGTCATCACGCAGATTTTCGTAGTCCCGTCGCTGTTCGTCATCTTCCAGTTCTTGCAGGAGAAGTTCAAACCTATGGAATGGGAGGATGTGGACAATTCGGATGCAAGCACCGAAATCGAACAGTATTCTAAAAACGTCTAAAACGAAAGAGATGAAAAGCAAGATATTATTATTTATATGTGCAGCTGCCCTGATGAGCAGCTGCCACATATATCGCAAGTATGAGCGTCCCGAAGACATGGACACGTCGGGACTCTATCGCGACACTGTCTCAGAGACTGACACTCTGGTCTCTGACACTGCCAACTTCGGCAACCTGCCGTGGCGCGAAGTGTTCACCGACCCCATCCTGCAAGACCTGATAGAGCAGGGTCTGGAGCGCAACTTCGACCTGCAGTCCGCACGTCTCATGATCGATGAGGCCAAAGCTGCGCTGATGAGTGCCAAGATATCCTATGCCCCGGCATTCACCCTTGCCCCGCAGGGGACACTGAGCAGCTTTGACAAAGCCCCGGTCAGCAAGACCTACCAGCTCCCCATCTCGGCCAGCTGGGAGATAGACCTTTTTGGCAAGAAGCTCAATAACAAGCGTGCGGCCAAGATCAGCTTCGAGAACAGCGTGGCCTATAAGCAAGGCGTGCAGACACAGCTCATCGCGAGCATAGCCAACACCTACTATACGCTCCTGATGCTCGACAAGCAGCTTGAGATCACCAAGGCCACTGCCGACGTGTGGCTCGACAATGTCGAGACGATGCGCGCCATGCAGGTGGCCGGCATGACCAACATGGCAGCCGTGACACAGAGCGAGGCTACCTATGCCAGCATACTCGCTTCGATTCCCGACATCGAGTCCAGCATACGCCAGAGCGAGAATGCCCTGTCATTGCTCGTCGGACTGCCCGGGCAGACCATCGAGCGCGGAGACCTCTACGACCAGCAGATGCCGTCAGAGTTCTCTGTCGGAGTGCCCCTGCATCTCTTGTCAAACCGTCCCGACGTGATGATGGCCGAATATTCGCTGGCTTCCGCCTATTACAATACCAATATCGCGAGGTCCAACTTCTATCCGTCCATCACACTCAGCGGCACGGCCGGCTGGACCAACTCGGCAGGGAGTGCCATCGTCAATCCCGGCAAGCTCATCCTTCAGGCACTCGGCTCGCTGACGCAGCCCATCTTCGCGCGTGGTGCCAACATCGCGCAGCTCAGGATAGCTCGTGCACAGCAGGAGGAGGCGAAACTGGCCTTCCAGAAAGCGCTATACAGCGCAGGCAACGAGGTGAGCAACGCCCTCTTCTCCTATAATGCAGCGTGCAAAAAAGCCGGAGCCTACGACATGCAGGTAGAATCTTTGCAAAAAGCATCTGATTATACGAAAGAATTGTTTAATTTAGGGACATCAACCTATCTCGAGGTCCTGACGGCCGAGCAGTCGCTCCTGAGCGCGAGGCTGAGCCAGGTGGCAAACGACTTCGACTGCCTGCAGTCGGCTGTCACGCTCTATCAGGCACTCGGTGGAGGGCGTAACGAATAAAAGTACAATTAAATCTGATTTGTTATGATAAGTCCTTTAGCAAACGTCAGTCCCAATGCCAAGATAGGCAAGGATGTGACCATCATGCCATTTGCCTATATCGAGGACAACGTCGAGATCGGCGATGGCTGTGTCATAATGCCCTATGTCTCGATAATGAGCGGCACGGTGCTCGGCAAGAACAACAAAGTCCACCAGCACGCAGTCCTCGGCTCGGAGCCGCAAGACTTCCGCTACCGCGGCGAACCATCAGGGCTGGTCATAGGTGACAACAACAGCATCCGCGAAAACGTCGTCATCGCACGTTCGTCACGCGGCGGCCAGTCATCGCGCATCGGCAATGGCAACTTCCTCATGGACAAAGTGCACTTCTGCCATGACGTACACCTCGGTGACAACTGCATCATCGGCATAGGGACGTCGGTGGCAGGCGACTGCACCATCGACAGCTGCACCATCCTCAGCACGAGCGTCGTCCTCAACCAGAGCGTACACGTCGGCCAGTGGGTGCTGGTGCAGGGAGGCTGCCGTGTGAGCAAGGACGTGCCGCCCTATATCATCGTGGCAGGCAATCCGCCCATGTATCATGGCGTAAATGCCACTGTCATGACGCACAGCAACGTCCTGAAGATTTCAGACCGCATCCTGCGCCACATCATCAGTGCCTACCGGCTGCTCTCGCAGGCACAGTTCAGCCTGACCGATGCAATACAGAAAATCAAGGACCAAGTGCCCAAGAGTGACGAAATCTATGAAATACTCCGTTTCGTAGAAAACTCGAAGAACGGCATAGTGCGCTGACGGATACATCCGAAAGTGCCAATGCGAAAAATCCCGTGACCGTTTCGGTCGCGGGATTTTTTTGTCTGTCATCGTGGCCGCCGGCCTCATGTCTATTGCCCTTCTGCCTGAATATATCGGCGCTCCGTCCGTTGGCGGCCGTCTGTCAGCGGTGACGGGTGCGGAGCGGGTGACGCTTGGCCGGCTGCCATCATGCGGCTTTCTGTTGCTTTGCTTCCGTCCCGTGCCAATGCCGTCGGCATACGGTGCCGGTGTGGTTGGCATTGCACCTTTCCGCCTGTGGGGTGCGGTGTTTTGGAGCTTTTCGTGCGATGCCGGTGATGTGTGTGGGCGGTGCGAAAAACGACCGGCACCGTTCCCCGTCTGGGGTTGATGCCGGCCGTCATGTGGTCATGGCTCGGGTGGCGTGCCTGTGGCCGTGCTCATCTGACGAGCACCTTGCAGACCGTCTGTCCTGCTCTGACGATATAGATGCCGCGCAGCCCGTCGGTCGGGATGGCGGTGTCGCACGCCGTCCTCTTGTGCATGATTGTCACGCCTTGCAGGTCTATCAGCCGCACTGTCGTGGGGCTGTCTATACCCGTGATGATGATGGCTCCGTCTGTGGCATAGATGGTGATGCTGTCGCCTGCCTGCGCGTCCGGTGTGATGTCTGAGTAGGGCGATGCCTCAATCGTCACAGTACTGCTGACGCCCGACCCGTCAGTGGCTGAAGCTCTGACAGTCACCGTGCCGCCTGTGGCGTTGGCTTTGAGCGTGACGGTCCCGTCGTGTGAGATGTCTGCGAGGTCTCCGCCCTCGATTATCTCCCACTGTACACGTTTGATAGTCGTGCTGACGGGCAGGACAGTGGCACGCAGGTGCAGCGCCGGCCGGTCGTCATCGAGCCGCATCTCGTCCTCGGCTGCGGTGATGGCTATGTCACTTGCCATCGTCACGTCGAATGCGTCGGTCGAGCTGACGATGTTCGATCGGTTGTCGCCGTCATCGGCTGCCTTGCGACCGGGGGCATACTGCTGTTGTGCCGCGTCAAATCTCACCACCAGAGCATAGTAGGTCGTCGCGTCTTCAGTCCTGCGGTGCGTGTAGCTGAGTGTGTGTCCCGACACGGCGGCCAGCCGGCTGAGGCGGTCGGGTGACGGGCCGCTCATGATGACATATTGCGCCACGTCGCGTCCCTCGTAGGGCGACCAAATGAGATTGATGTCATGCCCGGCACCCTTATTGACCATCAGGTGACAGTTGGCGTGCGTGTCGCTGCAACGGCTCTCGCCGCCATAGTCTGCTATCATCGTGATTAAGTAGCGTTGTGCCTGCAATGCCGGGGTGGATGTCATGTCGGTCAGTGCGCCTTCGGCAAAGGCCGCTTCGCCTACCACGTCAAACCGCCCGCTGACATTCGTCTCGCGATAGACGCGCACCGTGCCGGGCAGCAGGGGCGATGGCAGAGTGAGAGACGTGTCCCAAGTGATGCGGTTGCGCCCGTCTGTCCCGGTGGCCACCTGTGTGATGACGGGTGCGAATCCGGCTCCCGTCACTTCGACACTTGTCGTCTGTGTGATGGTGCCCAGCGTGCCGTCAGTGGCTCTGACCTCTATTTCATAGTTCCCGTCCGTGTCGGGGAATACGGCCACAGCCTCGCGTTGCCCTTTCTCATATCCCAGCGTGATGCCTTCGTCAAGCACGACCTCGGTTTGCACGTCGGGGCGGCAGGCATATTCGGGCATTGTCGCAGCTACGGGCGCACCGGCCAGCACTTGCGACGGTATGCCTATCGACAGGTCGGGTTGCGGGATTATCTCGATGCGTGCCGAACTTGTGATGCCGCCTACGTGGGCTGTCACGGTCTTTATCCCCGGTTCGTTCCATGTGATAGTGTTGCCGTCGATGACACCTCCGTCAGTGTCCCACTGCGGTTGTCCTACGATGGTCGTCTCTATCTCAACCGGACGTCCGGCCAGTCCTTTGCCGGGCAGTGAGATGATGGCCATCTCTTGCGCCGTAAATTCGACAGTGGGCGAGAAGTCTGAGTGTGCTCCCCACGGATCGACGGCTTGCACCCGTATCTCGTAGGTCTGTCCTGCCTCGATGGCCGTGAGCGGTATGGTCATCTGCGTCGCTTGGCGGTAGTGCATGAAGCCCGGCTCGGTGGTCGCCGCCCGGTCGTCGGTCATGTTGAGCGGCGAGATGAGATAGGAGTCTTCGCCCTCTGCCGCCTTGAGCTTGACACTGACGTTATATCGCAGCCCGTGGGCGGGTGTCTCGGCATCGGTCGCCGCGTCCCAATAGATTGTCAGCCCGTCGGCCGTCTGGCTGGCATAGATGCCGGCCGGCACGGTCGGCGCACTGTTGGCCGCAGAGGTGCGTATGCGGTCGGCTGCATTCCAGTCGGGGATGCCGTCGCCATCGACATCGGCGAGCAATGGCTGTATGCCATCGACGATATTGCCGGGGATGATCTTCAGCGGGTCGGCGATCCCCAGCTCCAACGTGTTCTCCATGACGCTCGATTGGCCGTCCCTGCCGGCGAAGACTATCGAGTCGTTGTCCGCCGTGAAACATTCAGGCAGCCCGTCGAGGTCGAAGTCTGCGCCCGGTATACCTGCCAGCGCGACGCGTGTGCCAAACTCCATGCTGCTGTCATAGAGGTAGGCATAGTAGCGGTAGCTGTCGCCGCTGCGGTCTGCGTAGATGACATCCGCCCGCCCGTCGCCATTGACATCGGCGATGCCCTCGACGGCGTATGTGCTGCTCTGGACGGGCAGCTCGTGACGCTCAAACTGCCATCCGCCACGGTTGATGAACACGGCTTGGCGATAGACCTGCGAAGTGCCTCTGTCCCAACTGTATGCCGCGACGATGTCGAGGCAGCCGTCGAGGTCAAAGTCTGTGAGGGCTACGGGCCAGATGTATTCGTCGTTTTCATACAGGCTCACTTCAGTGAGTTGCCCTCCGCCGTCGTTGCGATAGAGCCTTGAGGCGGCCACGAAGTCCACCAGTCCGTCATTGTCAATGTCGCCGACCGGGTAGGGATAGGTGGTCATCGGCTGTGTGCTGCCGTTGGCATAGATGTCGCCGTCGTGCGCCTCGAAGTCCATCCCGCCGCGGTTGAGCAGCACACGGGGCTTCTGCGACCCGGCGGTGATGTAGTTGCCATAGACATCTGCGCGCCCGTCGCGGTCATAGTCGATGGCATAGCCCTCGTGGTTGATGTCGAGTGTGGAGTTGAATGATTTGGCCAGTTCCTTGAACGTCCCCCGGTCGTTGGTGTGGAATTTGCCGGCGAAGCCCTCGACCCATCCATCCTGATCGAAGTCGAATACCTGCCCGGCATAGCCGTCCTGCGACCTGTCAGTGCGCATCGGGACGACCCTGACCCGCTGTGTGAACGAGTGTCCGTCTGCCGTCAGCGTCACGTCCTTGAGGCCGTGGCTGGCGAAGGTGATATGAGCCGTGCCGTCGCTCCCTTGGCTGACGATGCGCCCGTCGGGGGCGGCGTCATAGGTGTATTCCGTCCCCTGCCTTGCCATGAGTGGCGAGACTGTGAGGGTGTCCACGGTGCTGATGAGATGTGACGAAGTGACGAACTCGGTGCTCAGCAGCCTGTTGTCCAGTGTCACCTCGTCGCTCCAAGCACTGCCCCTGCCGTCGCCGCTGACCGTCTGGACGGCGATGTAGCATGTCCCCTCGGGCCATGTCCCGGCATTGAGGGTCATGTAGGTCGCTATGCCCGCGTTGCCGCCCGCCGTCGTCCTGCGGCTGCCGTCGGCATTGGCATCGCCATGCACGAGGTCGTCGCCGCCCGGTGTGCTGCCCACACGCACGTTGAATGTCATGTCCTGTGTCCCGGCCGGTGCCTGCCACTCGATGCGCAGCAGTCCCGTGGCTGCGTCTACGGCCAGTGTCGGGGTAGGGGGCGCGGGGATGTCCGCTGTCGATGCGGCCGCGGGCGTGCAGATGCAGTAGTCCATGTTGTTTTGCGTCGCCAGCACGTCGAGCCGTCCGTCGCCGTCGAGGTCGGCCATGAACGGGTCAGACGGGTTGGCCAGCAAATAGCCCTCGGGCAGCAGGCTGGTTTCTGTCAGGTCGAATGCCGCGTCCCAAGTGATAGCCGTGAACGAATGGGTCATATAGCCCTCGCCTGTCATATATTCGCGCACGGCGCAGAGTGCGGGATGCCCGTCGGGCCACACGATGTCGTGGAATGTGTAGTCGCCATCCAATGCCCGCTCGGTCGCCGTGAATGTCCCGTCGCCCCCGTTGCGCAGGAAGATGATGTAGGCATAGCCTCCACCTTGCTCCTTGTCAATCGTGAGCATGATGTCCTGCCACCCGTCGCCATCGAGGTCGCATGGGTGGATGCCCGTGTATTCTGCGCCCCCTGCCACGCGGACGGTCGTGTAGCCCGCTGCCGAGCTGAGCATCACGCTGACATCGCCACCGCCGCCGTCATAGATGACATAGTCGGTGATGCCGTCGCCATTGACTTCGCAGGCTTTGACCGTGCTGCCCAGCGTGGCGGCATAGTAGCGCCCGTCGGGCAGTGAGAGAAATGCCGTGCCCGACGGGGCGAACAGGTCGGGATAGCTGTCGCCGTTGAGATCCATGACATCCATGCGGTCGGGCTCGGTGACGCTGCCCGCACCCCGCTCGGGCAGCCATGCCCCGGCGAAGCACGTGTTGTCCACGGTGAACATGCCGCTCCCGCCGCTGCTGAAGTCGGCGCCGTCGAGCTCGGCGGCATCGGTCACGACGGGCAGTGCCTTGGCTGTGAATGTCCCGTCGCTGCGCCGGATGAGGACGGAGGGCGTGTATTCGGTAGGCCAGTCGCTCGTCCGCACGTAGAAGAACAGGTCGTCGCGTCCGTCACGGTTGATGTCGGCCACCGTGTGGCTGCGGGTGTTGGTGCCGATGGCAATCCTGTCATAGTTGCCGTCGGTATCGCTGACGAACAGCCATTCGCCGCCGTCAGCCGTGGCGACGAAGTCGGGACAGCCGTCGCCGTTGATTTCCGCCACGAGGCGGACGGCATCGTCGGCGAGGTCAATCCCGTCCAGCTGCCTGATGATGGTGCCGTCGGCCGAACACCATGCGACGATGCGCCTGTATCCCTCCTCGGGACCCAGCATCACTGTCTTGAGACAGTCCAGACGGCCGTCGCCGTCATAGTCATAGTAGAGGCTCTCGAGCATCACCGGAGTGCCGGCGACGGGGGTCATCTCTTGTCCATGAGCCGGTGGATGGACTGCCAGCAGCGCGAGGGCTGCGGTCGCGGTGTGGATGAGCGATGTTTTCATGACGTCTGTGGTTTTTAGTTGGACATGGCCTTCTGCCCCGTTGGCATCGGGCTTGTGGCTTTCATACTTGACGGATACGGTCTGAGGCCGACACCGGGCGCTGCGAGGTCTTGTCTGCATCCCCGGCATTGTCATGGCTCATGGCCTGTGCCGGTCTGACAAATATACAAAATTTTTTACCGCAATACAAATTATTTACCGGCTTTTCGCGCTTTGTCATATAAGGCTTGTCGTTTTTTCTACCCGCGTCGCGGCTGGCGGCCGCGTGGTCATACCCCGTGCCGGTGGCATACGGCCCCGTGCCGTGCATGGTGCGGTGTCGTCGTCGCCGTGACCGTATGCCACAGCCGGCCGGGTGGGTGCGGCGTGCGTCCCGTCTGCCGCCGGTGCGGGGTTGCTGCACTTGTCGGCGGGAATTGCTATCTTCGCACATGCTAACCAAATGAGTGATGAGCCATGGATGAAGTCAAGGCTGCCGGCAGGGACACGATGCAGCAGGTGTTCAACTACCGTGACGTGTTTTTCAGTTTCTTCTATGACGGGCGCGAGGCATGTGTGCACCGTTCGCCAAACTTTGCCCTCAACTATGTCTACTCGGGCGAGATGGTGCTCGACAACGGCCGCCGCAGGATAGCCGTGCGTGCCGGCGAGTGTGTCTTCATCCCCCGTGACCATCACATCACGATGTGGAAGCGTCCTGCCGGCGGCGAACGCTATTGCGGCATATTCATGATGTTCACGCGCATGTTTCTCAAGGAGATGTATGCCCGCCTGCCTCAGGCGCATGTGCCCGCCGACACCCCCAAGCTGCCCGGCGATGTCATGCTGCTGCCCGGCACGCCCGGCCTGCTGAGCCTCTTCGCCTCGATGACGCCCTATTTCGACAAGGGGGTCAGGCCGCATGACGACCTCATGCGGCTCAAGATGGAGGAGGGGCTGCTCACCCTGCTGCACATCGACCGCAGGTTTGCCCCGACGCTTTTCGACTTCAACGAGCCGTGGAAGATTGACATCCTCGACTTCATGAACCGCAACTATATGTGCGATATGACCCTCGACGAGCTGGCGCGCTACACGGGGCGCAGCCTTGCCACGTTCAAGCGCGACTTCCGCAAGCTGAGCGACCTCACCCCCGAGAAGTGGCTCATCCGCAAACGGCTGGAGGTGGCTTATGCCATGATGAAGGAGGGCAGGCGCAAGATAGCCGATGTCTGTGCCGCCGTGGGATTCAAGAACCAGTCACACTTCTCGACCGCCTTCAAGCGCATGTATGGCGTGCCGCCGACTGCCGTGTGAGGGGCTTGCGCGGCTGCCTCGTGTCGTGCCCATGGATGAGTGACGTGGCTATGCGGCGTGATGTGTCTGGGCGGCGTTTTCTTCCCATTGTTTTCTGCTTCGGTGCTTGTCTTCCGCCTGTCGCGGCGGGTGTGCCTTTGTCTGCTTTCGCAGGTCGTTTACCTCTGCCGCGTGACGGGGCAGAGGTACATGTCCTTGAGGTTGAGGATCACGGTGTCAAACTCTTCCATCAGGTCGAGGCCTGCCATGCCGTCGGTCCCGTCGGTGATGGGGTGCGGTCCTTTCTCATTGCCGGTGTGCAGGTCGATGCCGGTGTCGATGCTGACTGTGTCGAGGGTGGCGGTGTGGCCGCCGATGTCGAGTGTCATCTGTGGCATGACATAGCTGCGGGTGATGCTGACGCCGCCGACTCCGGCCGTGCGCAGTGAGTCGGGCGTGCATGTCGCATCGACGGCGGCTTTGTGCCGCTCGTACCACTGTCGTGACAGCACGGTCTCGTAGCCGCCTGTGTCGAAGTGCAGGATGAGGGGGTGTCCCTCGGCATCGGTGGCGCGGAGGTGGAGGTTGTCGCTGTCGGTGCGCAGCAGGTTGCTCGCCGGCAGCGGGTTGGGGGTCGGTGTGGCGGGGATGACGAATTGGCGGTTGGCGAAGTCCATCTGCACCTCTTGCATACTGAGCATGATGGGCAGCCCGATGACCGGCGGGAGCAGTGCGCCGATGCTGTCGGCCGTGGCATTGCCGGTGCTGATATCGACGATGAGGAATGGCACATTGGTCCATGCCATGCCTGTCTCTTATACACATCTCCGAGC
>DWUP01000082.1 GCA_020012075.1 Candidatus Avibacteroides avistercoris | reverse complement strand
AGCCAAGCCAAGCTGTATATGTTCCGAAACAACCCGGAAGAATTTATAAGAAAGACAATCCGCATCATCAAGGAACAGAAAGCCACAATGATTGTGGAACACATCAGTTACAACAAGATAGCGGAAGCATACGACAGCACTATCTTTACGCAGGAGAAGCACACGCAACCGATAGGAAAAGCATACGCCGCAAAGAAACACGTCATGGACTATGTTTTTCCCGACAGCAAAGGTGAAACAGAATTTGCCGAAAACCTTGACGGAGCGACCGAGGTATGCGTCTATGCCAAGCTGCCCCGTGCGTTTCAAATCCCCACACCCGTCGGCAACTATGCTCCAGATTGGGCTATTGCCTTCAAAAAAGGCTCGGTAAAGCACATTTTCTTCATTGCCGAGACCAAAGGATCAATGGGCACGATGGAACTGCGAGGGGTGGAGAAAGCCAAGATTGAATGTGCTGAAAAGCTGTTCAACAACGTTTCAACCAGTCATGTACGTTACCATCAAGTAAAGAACTATCAGAATTTGCTGGATGTGATGAAGAATATGGAATGACTCAAATCCGCATATCATCTTATGCCTCGCGGCATGACAAAATACCCCGCACGGGCTGGCCGTGAGGGGTATTTACTTTCTGTTAAAGGAATATTACTCTTTTACTATCTTGTGGCAGACCTTGCTGCCATCGAGACGGAGCAGATATACACCCCGCATGAGACTGCCAAGCGACAGAGTGTTGTCGCCAGCCACGAGGCTTGCCCGCATCACTTGGCTGCCGACCATGTCACAGATGACCGCGTCAGTCGCTTCATCAACGACCACATGCAGCACATCGCCGGCCGGATTGGGATAGACGACAGTGACTGCACGGGCGGCCTCATCAATCCCCGATACACTCTCGACGGTGAAGTGGATGCGCGGCGAGACTTCGTCATAGGAGTCATTGATGAACAAGGCGCAGAAGTAGTCGCCGGGCTTCAGTGCACCCGCCTCGATGGTCACATCGCCGTCGGTCGCGCCATAGGTGTATAGGAAGGCATCAAGCTCATCGACATTGGGGTCCTCGCCCTCGGCGAACACTCCCACCCAATCCTTGGGCGTGCCGGGGCCGTCCTGATAGTGTACTACGATGTCTTCGTCGGTCGTGAAGAGGGTCTTGTCAGTCGAGACGATCGAAATCATGTCGCCAATCGAGAAGAACAAACGCTCGCGCGGCTCGAAGTATTGCCCCTTGAGGAAGTAATTGACGAAGTAGTAGCCCTTGGGCAAATCTTTGGTGAGGGTCAGCGTCCCCTCGGTCTGGCCGTTGAGATAGTCCCATGAATCCGAAGTGTCGGCCGTGCCCGGCACCTCGCCCATGCGGTAGATGCCTATCCAGTCACTGTCCATGCCCGGTGCATTGGTGTAGGAGATGGCTATGTCCTCGCCTTCGGCGAATGATGTCTTGTCAAGCGAAAGCCCTATCTCTGGGCCCACGTAGAATGGCAGGCGCTCGGTGATCTCGGTATAGCCCTCGTCCTCGAAGAGCACCACGTAGTATTCGTTTACCTCGTCGATGGTAAATGTCATCGTGCCGGATTGCGACGGAGTGTAGTTCCACCGGTAGGAAAGTGCACCACCGGTGTTGGGGTTTTCACCCTTGCGGTAAATGCCTATCCAAGCATTCTGTCCCTCGGGGGCATACTCATAGTTAATGACTATCTGCTCGCCGGGTGTCATCGAATTGTCCTCCAGCGAGATGGCCGGGTCGCCGTCAATGCTGCCCTCGACGGTGAAGCTGCGCGGCTCAGACCACTCGGACCACTCCATGTTGGCATCACGATAGCGCAGCCTGACGTAGTAAAGTCCGTTCTTCAACTGATTGTTTTCGACCGTCAGCTTGGTGATGTCACGACCCTCGTTGAGGTCGATGGGGATGTGCAGCGGACTGCCAGTAGAGCCATAGAGATCCTCGATGTCCACAATCTCCTCATGGTCGATAGTCGCAAAGTCATCGGTGAACGAGAATTGATATTGCACCGTGTTGAGCGGCGAGTCGGTAGTGGTGGCATAGTCGCTGCCCTCGAAAGTGTAAGGGAGGGTTATGACCTCGGGCACTTCCATGACCTCGGGTCGCTCGGGGGCTGCCTGACCAAGCGTGCGCGAGAATGAGTCGATAAGGATGTTGTCCACCACAAGTTCCTTGTTGCCGATGGCATAGCACTCGGCTTTCATCTCCTTTTTCTCAAAATCAAACTCAAGTATCTGGTATCCCCAATAGTCGATGGTCTTCTGCACGTCAGGGTAGTCCTGCTCTGACGACATGCCCCACATCTGGTCCCACGAAGCTGCACCGTTGATGATGTGGTACAACGGCCACTCGGTGAGTTGCCCGCGATGATAGAGGTGGTGATGGCCACCATAGTTGAACACATGCTTGGGCGTCTCGCACAGGATGGGTATTATCTCATTGCGCACCCATGACGATATGTCGCCTATGTATTGCTCGGCCTGAATGGGACGGTGATTGACGCTGATGATGAAATCGACGGAGTCATCGTCCTTGGCCGCATCGACGATGCGGCGCACCCATGCTTTCTGCTCATTCCCAGTGTGCTCTGTGCTGAGCACGACAAACAGTATGCGGCCTGCCTGATAAGCATAGTAATTCTCCGTGCCGCTCTTGATGCCCTGATACTCAAGGTCCTCATAATGATAGTGCGCAGCATAGCGTCTCATCCCCGTGTCGTTATAAGTATCATGATTGCCTACCGCAGTCATTATCGGCAGATAGGGGGAGACTTGCTGCGATTTGAAGAGGTGTATCTGCTCATACTGGTCGAGCGAGGCCACATCTACTTGGTCGCCGATGTTCATGATCATGTTGATGTTTTCGGTCATGTCGCCACTGTCGCCATACTTCTCCATTATCTTGCGTTGTGATGCCTTGAGCAACCATTCATAGCCGCTGCGGCTCTTGATCTGATGGTCGCCCTGCAACAAGATGCGCATCGGTGTCTTGCTCCCCGGCTCGGGCATGGTGCGGAAACGGTAGACCTCGCTCTCGCCACGGTCGCCGCTAACGGTCTGATAATAATATATGGTATTCGGCTCAAGGCCTGTGAGATGCACCGAATGCCAATAATAAGGGAAACCGTCTTCGGACAAATCTTCGGTAGTCCCCTCGACGCTCTCGGCAAGTGCACTGCTGTCTTTGCCAAAACGCACTGAGGGTGTGGTGGCAAAAGAAGTCTTCCAACTAATCCAGATGGAATTGCTGCCCGCTGTCTGCAAGTAGGGCTTGGTAATGTCCACGTAGTCGCCGGCAACAGGCTCGACGGTGAGACGATGAGCGACAACCTGATAGCCGTCACCATCCTCGGCAGGAGTGTAATAGATGTCGGCTTCGCTGCGCTCTATGCCGCCTATCTCTACGGATTCACCGGGAGCTATGGTATAGTCCTTGAATTCCTTCACAAATGGCATGAAAGAGACATCGGCGTAAATCGTGTCACGACGCTCATCGGCAAATGTGCGCTCGACGCTTATCCGACCGGCACGCGCGAGCCAAGTCGAAGTGACCTCCACACTGTTTGTCCCCTGCCCCGCAGTGATGCGGCAACCACTGGGCGCCTGCCAATGATAGGCTGTCACGGCATTGTCAGCCGGCACACTAAAGACCTGTGTCTCATCTGTCTTCATGACACCCGCACCCTCGATGGATGATGTCTGTCCCCATACTCCCCCGTTGATAGCCATAAAGCATAGCAGCGAGCAAAAGTAACGTCTGTTCATACTTCGTTGCTTTGTTAGTTAAGAATTTTATTTCAAACGCGAAAGTATAGATGTGGAATTACATTCCTATTAAGGAATTTTTGGAATACGGTTACACTTTGTTAAGAAATAACTACACGATAGTTATATAAAAACAAATATTGACAGACGGCATCATAAACCTGCACGGCAGACGAATCAATCATCTCTCTCATTATAAGCAAAAAAAGCGCGGCGGGACTGTCAGACAATCCCGCCGCGCACATTTATTGCGGATAAGCCTCTATCGCTCAATCCTCAGACTCTTCGTCATCCTGTCCTGCCTCCTCTATATAATCGAGTACGGTCTTTTTGTTGGCAAGCATGCGATCATATTCGTCCTTTGAACCGACGATAATCTTCTCAAACTCACGCTGTCCTGTACCTGCAGGTATCAAATGCCCGCAGATGACATTCTCTTTCATGCCCTCGAGTTTGTCTACCTTGCCATTGATGGCTGCCTCGTTGAGCACCTTGGTCGTCTCTTGGAACGATGCGGCAGACATGAAGCTCGAAGTCTGGAGTGCGGCACGTGTGATGCCTTGCAGGATCTGACGCGATGTCGCGGGAGCTGCATCACGCGCGACAACAAGTTTCATATCCTTACGTTTCAGGACACTGTTTTCATCACGGAGCTTGCGGGCAGTGACAATCTGACCGACGTGCAAGTTCTCGGAATCACCTGCGTCGGTGACGACTTTCTTGCCCCAGATGCGGTCGTTCTCATCCATGAATTCGATCTTGTCTACAACCTGCTGCTCGAGGAAGCGTGTGTCGCCCGGCTCGACGATCTCGACCTTGCGCATCATCTGACGGACAATGATTTCAAAATGCTTGTCATTGATGTTCACACCCTGCAGACGATAGACATCCTGCACTTCATTGACGATATATTCCTGCACGGCCGTAGGACCCTTGATGGCAAGGATGTCTGACGGAGTGATGGCACCGTCGGACAGCGGTGTGCCGGCACGCACATAGTCATTCTCCTGCACAAGTATTTGCTTGGACAGAGCTACGAGATATTTCTTAGGCTCGCCCACCTTGGGTGTCACGATAATCTCGCGGTTACCACGCTTGATTTTGCCAAAAGTAATCTCGCCGTCGATTTCAGACACGACCGCAGGATTGGACGGGTTGCGTGCTTCAAACAACTCGGTGACACGCGGCAGACCTCCCGTGATGTCACCGGCCTTGCCGACGGCACGCGGTATCTTGACAATGACTTCACCTGCCTTGATCTCCTGATTCTCTTCGACCGTCACGTGGCCGCCCACAGGAAGGTTATATGTACGCAGATGATTGCCTGCCTCATCAAGCATGTGTATCGACGGGACTTTGGACTTGTCCTTAGACTCGATGATGATTATCTCACGCAAACCTGTCGATTCGTCAGACTCGACTTTATAGGTCACGCCTTCTACCACATTTTCAAAAGCTACCTTACCGGCGACTTCAGTGATTATGACAGCGTTGAACGGGTCCCAACGCGCAATCAACTTGCCTTCTTCGACGACTTCGCCGTCAGAAGCATAAAGCTTGGAGCCGTATGGCAGGTTGTGGGTAGAGAGGACGATGCCAGTGTTGATGTCAATGAAACGTACCTCAGCCAGACGACCGACTACAACCTTGAGCGGCTCACCGGTCTCATCAACTGACGAGACGACACGCAACTCCTCAAACTCAAGGCGCGAGCGATGCTTGGCAACAATAGAAGCATTGGCAGCAATGTTGGCAGCCGTACCACCAGCGTGGAACGTACGCAGAGTCAGCTGTGTACCCGGCTCGCCGATAGACTGTGCAGCGATGACACCGACAGCCTCGCCCTTCTGGACCATACGGCCTGTCGCGAGATTGCGGCCATAGCACTTGGCGCAAACACCTTTCTTGGACTCACATGTCAGTACCGAACGTATCTCAACGCTCTCAATCGGCGAATCGGCTATCTCTTGCGCAATGGCCTCGGTAATCTCCTCGCCGGCAGCCACGATGAGTTTGCCGGTAGTGGGATGTATGATGTCATGCACCGAAACACGGCCGAGAATACGCTCATATAGCGAAGCGATGACTTCGTCATTGTTCTTGAGGTCGGTGCAGACGAGACCGCGCAATGTGCCGCAGTCCTCCTCATTGATGATCACATCGTGTGAGACATCGACCAGACGGCGTGTCAGATAACCTGCATCGGCAGTCTTGAGGGCCGTATCGGCCAGACCCTTGCGGGCACCGTGAGTGGATATAAAGTACTCGAGCACCGAAAGACCTTCCTTGAAGTTTGAAAGAATCGGGTTTTCGATGATCTGGTGTCCCTCGGCACCGGCTTTCTGCGGTTTGGCCATCAGACCACGCATACCGCAAAGCTGACGGATCTGCTCCTTAGAACCACGGGCACCGGAATCAAGCATCATGTACACGGAATTAAAGCCTTGGTCATCCTCGGAGATTGTCTTCATCAATATGTTGGACAAATCCGAATTGACGTGAGTCCACGTGTCGATGACCTGATTGTAACGCTCGTTGTCTGTAATGAAACCCATGTTATAGTTTGCCACAATCTGATCGACCTCTTCATTTCCGCGACGGACGAGTTCCTCCTTTTCTGCGGGGATGATGATGTCACCCAAGTTGAACGACAAACCGCCCTTGAATGCCATCAAGTAACCGAGGTTCTTGATGCCGTCGAGGAAGTCTGCTGCTTCAGCCACACCACAGACCTTGATGACACGGCTGATAATGTCACGCAGTGATTTCTTGGAAATGATGGTGTTGATATATCCGGCTTTGTCAGGGACAATTTCATTGACGATGACACGTCCGACGGATGTGTCTTTCATCACATTGACTATGTTGCCCTCGTCATCGACATCTCTCACCACGACTTTGACAGGAGCATGGATGTCCACTTTGCCCTCATTGTAGGCAATCAAGGCTTCCTCCGGGCCATAGAAGGTCAATCCCTCGCCTTTGGCACCCTTGCGGAGCTTGGTGATATAATATAGACCCAACACCATATCCTGCGACGGCACTGTAATAGGTGCGCCGTTGGCGGGATTCAAGATGTTGTGCGACTGGAGCATGAGCATCTGTGCCTCAAGTATGGACTCATTGCTGAGCGGCAAGTGGACGGCCATCTGGTCACCATCGAAGTCGGCATTGAACGCCGTACATGCCAGCGGATGAAGCTGGATTGCCTTACCTTCGATCATCTTAGGCTGGAATGCCTGGATACCAAGCCTGTGAAGCGTCGGTGCACGGTTGAGAAGGACAGGATGCCCTTTCATCACATACTCGAGGATGTCCCATATTACGGGCTCCTTGCGGTCGACAATCTTCTTTGCAGACTTGACAGTCTTGACAATACCGCGCTCGATGAGCTTGCGTATTATGAACGGCTTGTATAGCTCGGCAGCCATATCTTTAGGCAGACCGCACTCACCCATCTTCAACTCAGGGCCGACGACGATGACCGAACGAGCCGAATAATCGACACGCTTACCAAGGAGATTCTGGCGGAAACGTCCTTGCTTGCCTTTCAGACTGTCGGACAAGGACTTCAACGGGCGGTTTGCATCGGTCTTGACCGCACTGGATTTCCTCGAATTGTCAAACAAGGAATCTACTGCCTCCTGCAACATTCGCTTCTCGTTGCGGAGAATCACCTCAGGAGCCTTGATTTCTATCAGCCTCTTCAGACGGTTGTTTCTGATAATGACGCGGCGATAGAGGTCATTGAGGTCGGAAGTGGCAAAACGTCCACCGTCCAACGGCACAAGCGGACGCAAATCCGGCGGAATGACAGGCACGATTTTGACTATCATCCACTCGGGTCTGTTGCGGCCTTTGGATGCACGGAATGACTCAACTACTTGCAAGCGTTTGAGAGCCTCGCTCTTGCGTTGCTGTGACGAATCGCTGTTGGCCTTTTCGCGCAGGCTGTAGGACAATGAGTCGAGGTCAAGACGTGTGAGTAGGTCATAGATTGCCTCTGCACCCATCTTGGCGATAAACTTATTTGGATCATTATCTTCCAAATATTGGTTGTCCTTGGGCAATGTCTCTATTATGTCGAGATACTCTTCCTCAGACAGCATATCATATTCGTTGATGCCATCGGCAGCCTTCACACCGGGCTGGATGACAATGTAGCGCTCATAATATATGATAGCATCAAGTTTCTTGGTCGGCAGTCCGAGCAGATAGCCGATTTTGTTGGGGAGTGAACGGAAATACCAGATATGAGCCACGGGCACGACAAGCTGGATATGTCCCATGCGTTCACGACGGACTTTCTTTTCTGTCACCTCCACACCGCAACGGTCGCAGACGATACCTTTGTAACGTATGCGCTTGTATTTGCCGCAATGGCATTCATAATCCTTGACCGGACCAAAAATGCGTTCGCAGAACAAGCCGTCGCGCTCAGGCTTATACGTCCTATAGTTTATGGTTTCCGGCTTCAAGACTTCACCATTCGAATTCTCGAGGATTTCCTCGGGTGATGCCAGGCCAATAGATATTTTAGAGAAATTACTCTTTATCTTAGTATCTTTTCTAAAAGCCATATAATTATCTTTCTATAAAGAGTTTGAAGAGTTAGCGTGTATTAGTAGTCAGCATGGCGGATATCAACGACAATGAAGATACCCGTCATGCATAGAGTAGTGTTACTCGAGGTGTATGCTCAAGCACAAGCCTTGCAACTCATGCAAAAGTACGTTAAGCGATTCGGGGATACCCGGCTGGGGCATCGGCTCGCCCTTGACTATTGCCTCATAAGCCTTTGAACGTCCTACCACATCATCTGATTTGATGGTAAGTATCTCTTGCAGGATGTGCGCCGCACCGAATGCTTCGAGTGCCCAGACCTCCATCTCTCCGAAACGCTGGCCTCCGAATTGCGCCTTACCTCCCAACGGCTGCTGAGTGATGAGAGAGTAAGGACCGATGGAACGCGCGTGCATCTTGTCCTCGACCATGTGGCCAAGTTTAAGCATATAGATGACACCGACCGTGGCGGGTTGGTCAAAGCGGTCGCCTGTACCACCATCGTAGAGATAGGTTTTACCGAACTTGGGCAAACCGGCCTTGTCGGTCCATTCAGTGATATCATCCAAAGTAGCACCGTCGAAGATTGGCGTTGCAAACTTGACACCAAGTTTCTTGCCGGCCCATCCAAGGACAGTCTCGAAGATCTGCCCGAGGTTCATACGCGAAGGCACACCCAGCGGGTTAAGACAGATGTCCACCGGGGTTCCATCGGCCAAGAAAGGCATGTCCTCCTGACGTACCACGCGCGATACAATACCTTTGTTGCCGTGGCGTCCGGCCATCTTATCACCTACGCCGATTTTACGCTTCTTGGCAATATAAACTTTCGCCATCTGCATGATGCCTGAAGGCAGCTCGTCACCAATGGTATAGGCAAACTTCTTACGCTTCAACTCGGCATCATACTCCTTATACTTCTTGATATAATTCATTATCAAGGTGCGGATCAAGTCATTCTTATGCTCATCTGCAGTCCATCCGCTCAGTTGCAATGCCTGGAAATCGACTCCCGCAAAGCTGCTGGCCGTGAACTCGCTACCATTAGGAATAACCTCTGCACCAAGATAATCTTTGACACCGACCGATCTCAACCCATCAGTCAAGACCAGAAGTTTGTCAATCAAGATTGTCCTCAACTTAGCGACTTGTGCTTCAAACTCTTCGTCCATTTTTGGCAGGACGGCCTTGTCTGCCATCTTCTCACTTCTCGTCTTGATTACTCGTGAGAAGAGGTGCTTGTCTATTACCACTCCCCTCAATGACGGCGATGCCTTGAGTGATGCATCCTTGACATCACCGGCCTTGTCACCGAAAATAGCACGGAGTAGTTTCTCCTCTGGCGTGGGATCAGACTCGCCCTTAGGCGTAATCTTTCCGATCATGATGTCGCCCGGCTCAATCCTTGCACCAATCCTGACGATACCATTCTCATCCAGATCTTTGGTAGCCTCTTCGCTGACATTCGGGATATCTGATGTGAGTTCCTCCATTCCGCGCTTGGTCTCACGCACCTCGAGTGAATATTCCTCTACATGCACCGATGTCAATAAGTCTTCACGCACTACCCTTTCATTGAGGACAATAGCATCCTCATAGTTGTATCCCTTCCACGGCATGAATGCCACAAGCAAGTTCTTGCCAAGTGCCAATTCTCCATCTTGCGTCGAATAGCCTTCGGTCAATATGTCTCCGGCCTTAACTCTTTGTCCTTTCTCGCAAATGGGGTGGAGGTCGATTGTCATGTTTTGATTTGTCTTCCTGAATTTAGGAATGACATATTCCTTGACAGCACTGTCGAAATTTACAAAGTCCTCTTCCTCAGTCCTGTCATATTTGATGCGTATGGTAGTCGCATCTACAAACTCTATCACACCGGCCCCTTCTGCCGTAATCTGAGTCCTCGAATCACGCACCAATTGCCTCTCGATGCCTGTACCGACAATAGGAGCCTCGGGGCGCAACAATGGGACAGCCTGACGCATCATGTTGGAGCCCATGAGTGCACGGTTGGCGTCATCATGTTCCAAGAACGGGATAAGACATGCAGCGATAGATGCTATCTGCTGAGGAGCGACATCCATCAAATCGACTTCCATGGGTGGAACGACCGGGAAATCAGCATCCTTACGCGCCTTGACCCTGTCACGGATGAATGAGCCATCGTCATTCAGAGGAGCATTGCCCTGTGCTATTACCTTGCCCTCCTCTTCTTCTGCCGTTAAATAAGTCACACCTTCATCAGAGAGATCGACCTTGCCATTGGCAACCTTTCGATAAGGGGTCTCGATAAATCCGAGGTCATTAATCTTGGCGTATACACACAAAGATGAAATCAGACCGATGTTGGGGCCTTCAGGAGTCTCAATCGGGCAGAGACGGCCATAATGTGTATAGTGCACATCACGCACCTCAAATCCTGCCCTGTCACGCGACAAGCCACCGGGGCCCAAGGCTGACATACGTCTCTTGTGGGTTATCTCGGCCAGCGGATTGGTCTGATCCATGAACTGCGACAGAGCATTGGTACCGAAGAATGAATTGATTACTGACGAGATAGTCTTGGCATTAATCAATTCGATAGGTGTAAACACTTCGTTGTCGCGCACATTCATTCGTTCGCGTATAGTCCTTGACATTCTGGCCAAGCCTATGGCAAACTGATTGGAAAGCTGCTCGCCGACTGTCCTGACTCGGCGGTTGCTCAAATGGTCGATATCGTCAACATCTGCCTTCGAATTGATAAGTTCAATCAAATACTTGATAATCTCGATTATATCCTCCTTGGTGAGGACACGCACATCCATGCTGGTCTCGAGATTCAGTTTCTTATTGATTCTGTAACGGCCGACATCGCCAAGGTCATATCTCTTCTCCGAGAAGAACAATCCGTTTATGACGTCACGCGCAGACGCATCATCTGCAGGATCTGCATTGCGCAACTGCCTGTATATATACAAGACCGCCTCCTTCTCAGAATTACTCGGGTCTTTTTGTAGTGTATTATATATTATGGAGTAGTCAGACATTGAGGCATCCTCTTTATGCACAAGAATAGTCGGCACTCCTGACTCCAATATAGCATCTATATGGTCAGCCTCAAGGACTGTCTCACGGTCAATCAAGACCTCATTGCGCTCGATAGAGACAACTTCTCCCGTGTCCTCATCAACAAAATCTTCAACCCAAGACTTCAACACCCTTGCCGCCAACTTACGGCCGATAGCCTTCTTTAAATTTGTCTTGTTGGCCTTGATTTCCTCGGCAAGATTGAAAATTTCGAGGATATCCTTATCATTTTCAAAGCCTATCGCCCTGAGAAGTGTGGTGACGGGTAACTTCTTTTTTCTGTCAATGTAAGCATACATGACATTATTAATGTCTGTTGCAAACTCTATCCATGATCCCTTAAAGGGTATAATGCGAGCAGAATAAAGTTTAGTACCATTGGTGTGAACACTTTGTCCGAAGAACACACCGGGCGAACGATGCAACTGAGATACTACGACGCGCTCGGCACCATTGATGACGAACGTCGCCTTGTCTGTCATATATGGAATCGGGCCAAGGAATACGTCTTGGATTACAGTGTCAAAGTCTTCATGGTCAGGGTCGGTACAATACAATTTCAACTTCGCTTTGAGGGGGACACTATATGTCAATCCTCTCTCCAGACACTCCTCAATGCTATAGCGGGGGGGATCAATGTAATAGTCCAAGAACTCTAACACAAAGTTATTGCGTGTGTCCGCAATCGGGAAGTTCTCAGCGAAGACCTTGTAAAGACCTTCCTTTTTCCTTTTCTCCGGTGGTGTGTCAAGCTGCAAGAAGTCACGAAACGACTTCAACTGGACATCCAGGAAATCAGGATATTCTAATGGCTTTTTGCTGGTTGCAAAATTAACTCTTTGATTTTCAATGGTTGAAGACATCTGTTAGGTATTTTGATGGACAGAAATTGAATATAAGCGCAAAAGGTTAAGAACCCCCTGAGAGGGTTCTTAACCATAAGTTTAGTTAACTAAGTAACTTATTTAAGCTCAACTTCAGCTCCAGCTTCCTCCAATGTCTTCTTCAATGATTCTGCCTCATCCTTAGCCAAGCCTTCCTTGACTACACTGGGAGCGCCATCAACCATTTCCTTAGCCTCTTTCAGACCCAAGCCGCAAGCCTCCTTAACAGCCTTAACGACTTGAAGCTTAGCTGCGCCGGCGCTCTTCAATACGACATCGAAAGATGTCTTCTCTTCTGCTGCCGGTGCGCCTGCTGCTGCACCTCCTGCTGCAACTGCAACTGCGGCAGCTGCGGGTTCGATACCATATTCCTCCTTGAGGATAGTTGCAAGTTCATTAACCTCCTTGACTGTCAAGTTTACCAGTTGTTCTGCAAAAGCTTTTAAATCTGCCATTTTCGTATGTATTTAATTGTTTATTTCTAATTGATATTTTTGATTAATTTCCTTTCTCAGAAAGGGTTTGCAAGATGCCATGCAACTTCGTACCTCCAGAAGTGAGAGCCGAAATCACGTTCTTAGCAGGGGACTGGAGCAATGCGACAATGTCTGCAATGACTTCGTTCTTGCTCTTGATAGATACCAAAGCTGACAACTGGTCCGCACCGACATAGAAACCTTCCTCAGCATAAGCTGCCTTCAGTGCCGGAACAGCATCTTTCTCATACTCTTTCAAGAGTTTGGCCGGAGCATTTGCAACTTCCGAAAAGAGAACAGCCGTTGTACCTTTCAATGCAGGATAAAGTTGAGAGTAGTCACCCCCATGAGCTTCAAGAGCTTTCTTGAAGAGGGTATTCTTGACTACTACCATCTTGATGCCTGCTTTGAAGCACTGCCTTCTCAGTTTGGCTGTTGCCTCAGCATCCATCGCCTCGGTATTAACCAAATAAAAATTGTTATAGGTATTAAGAGCCTCTGCAACCTTGTCTATAACTAAACCTTTGTCTTCTTTCTTCATTTGTCTTTCTCCTCTAAAAGTTAGTTAACAGATTTAGTATCGACTTTGATTCCTTTGCTCATCGTGCTTGACAAAGTAATGCTCTTCACATAAGTACCCTTGGACGCAGACGGTTTGAGTTTTATCAAAGTAGCTATAAACTCTTTGGCATTCTCATAAATCTTTTGCGGATCGAATGATACTTTGCCTATTGATGCATGAACAATACCTGTTTTATCAACCTTGAAGTCTATCTTACCTTGCTTTACTTCTTTAACCGCCTTGGCTACATCCATCGTCACTGTGCCGCTTTTCGGGTTAGGCATGAGGCCACGGGGACCGAGAACACGTCCGAGTGCACCGATTTTGCCCATTACCGAAGGCATCGTGATGATGACATCGACATCTGTCCAGCCGCCTTTGATTTTTTCAATATAATCATCGAGGCCGACATAATCAGCACCAGCTTCCTTGGCTGCAGCTTCTGCCTCTGGCGGGCACAATACGAGTACACGTACTTGCTTGCCAGTGCCGTTGGGCAATGAGACAACGCCACGCACCATTTGATTAGCTTTTCTCGGGTCAACGCCGAGACGCACGTCAATGTCCACCGATGCGTCAAATTTGGTATAAGTAATCTCCTTAACCAAAGCAGCGGCTTCAGCCAATGAGTACGCTTTCCCTGCTTCAATTTTTGAGGCAGTTAACTTTTGATTCTTTGTAAGTTTAGCCATAATAATTGAAGTTTTTAATTGTTACCAGGGAATTCACCTTTGACAGAAATACCCATGCTTCGCGCCGTACCGGCAACCATTGACATAGCTGCCTCGAGCGTGAAACAGTTCAAGTCCACCATCTTGTCCTGAGCAATAGCCTTCACTTGATCCCAAGTCAATTCTGCGACCTTCTTTCTGTTAGGCTCAGCAGAACCGCCTTTAATCTTAGCCGCCTCGAGCAATTGGATTGCCACCGGCGGAGTCTTGATTATGAAATCGAAAGACTTGTCAGTGTAATAAGTGATGATGACAGGGAGAACCTTGCCCGCTTTGTCTTGGGTTCTGGCATTGAATTGCTTGCAAAACTCCATGATGTTGATACCTTTGGAACCCAAAGCAGGGCCCACCGGTGGTGATGGGTTTGCAGCGCCTCCTTTAATCTGCAATTTGATCTGTCCAGCAACTTCTTTTGCCATCGTTTCTGAATTTATTTATTAAACCTTGCGGAAGGCAGGGACTTCGCCAATTCCCTATTCCTTCTCAACTTGCATGAAGCCCAACTCCAATGGCGTTTTACGCCCGAAGATTTTGACCATCACCTTGATTTTCTTCTTCTCATTATTTACCTCCTCTACTACGCCGGTAAATCCTGAGAACGGGCCCACATTGACTTTTACATTTTCGCCGATTGCATACTCGACAGTCATGTTTTCACGTTCCTGCAATTCATCGACTGTGCCCAAGATTCTATTCACCTCGGACTGACGCAGAGGGGTGGGATTGTCTGATCCGCCTAAAAACCCGAGAACATTTGGTGTATTGCGCAAATGATGAGCGACCTCACCGACTAATGCCGCCTCGACAAGAACATAGCCAGGGAGATAACTTCTCTCCTTGACAATCTTCTTTCCAGTCTTGCTGACTGAATAGACTTTCTCGGTCGGTATCAGCACTTGTGAGACATACTCGTCCAGACCGTTGTTGTGGATGTCAGACTCAAGGTATTCTTTCACCTTGCCTTCTTTCCCACTAACGGCACGCAAAACATACCATTTTTTAGTTACGGGTGTCATTAAAAGAGTTGATTAGTGCGGATAAATAACAGAATCCATCAAATTTTGAAAAACAAAATCCATCAAAAAGACAACTACCGCAATTAGCAGGGAAGCACATAAAACAACTACTGCGCTATTTGCCAGTTCTGACCTGGATGGCCAAGAGACTTTATGCACAAGTTCGTCATAAGACTCTCTTATGTATGAAAATACTTTCTTCATTTGATTTTCATTTTAGCACGGGCGGAGAGGCTCGAACTCCCGACACCTGGTTTTGGAGACCAGTGCTCTACCGACTGAGCTACGCCCGTAGGTTTCCGGCCGTCTGAGTGACGGCCGGGAAATCATTCCTATTAGTTGAGGATTTCAGTAATCTGTCCTGAACCTACCGTACGGCCACCTTCGCGGATTGCGAAACGAAGACCTACGTTAAGAGCCACAGGATAAATCAAATCCACCTTGATCTCGACATTGTCACCGGGCATAACCATTTCTACGCCTTCCGGCAAAGTGATTTCGCCTGTGCAGTCCATCGTACGGAGATAGAACTGAGGACGATAGTGGTTGTGGAACGGAGTGTGGCGGCCGCCTTCCTCTTTCTTCAAGATATAGACAGAAGCCTTGAATGAAGTATGAGGAGTAATAGCACCCGGGTGAGTAATCACCATACCACGCTTAACTTCGTTCTTGTCGATACCACGGAGCAACAGACCTACGTTGTCACCAGCTTCACCTTCGTCAAGGAGTTTGCGGAACATCTCGACACCTGTAACGACAGACTTCTTGTCTGCACCGAGGCCAAGGATTTGCACCTCATCACCTACCTTGACAATACCAGTCTCGATACGGCCGGTAGCCACAGTACCACGACCTGTGATTGAGAAGACATCCTCGACAGGCATCAAGAACGGTTTGTCCTTGTCACGCGGAGGAAGCTGAATCCAGTTGTCGCAAGCATCCATGAGCTCGATAATCTTATCTTCCCACTTAGCCACACCGTTCAATGCACCAAGTGCAGAACCCTGTATGAAAGGTGTATTGTCTGCGTCGAAATCATATTGTGCCAACAAGTCACGCATTTCCATCTCGACGAGCTCAAGCATCTCGGGATCATCGACCATGTCGCACTTGTTCATAAACACCACCAGACGGGGGACATTCACCTGACGAGCCAAAAGGATGTGCTCGCGTGTCTGAGGCATAGGACCGTCAGTAGCAGCGACAACGATGATTGCACCATCCATCTGAGCGGCACCTGTTACCATGTTCTTGACATAGTCAGCGTGACCCGGGCAGTCTACGTGTGCATAGTGACGATTAGCTGTCTCATACTCAACGTGAGAGGTGTTAATGGTGATACCACGCTCTTTTTCTTCGGGAGCATTGTCAATCTGGTCGAAAGACTTAACCTCGTCAGCCTTGGTAAAACCTCTTTCTGCCAACACCTTGGTGATTGCAGCCGTCAAGGTCGTCTTACCGTGGTCAACGTGACCGATTGTACCGATGTTTACATGCGGTTTTGAACGATCGAATTTCTCTTTAGCCATAGCTTTAGTGTTTTATTTTATTTAAAAGTAATTGCTTACTGCTTACTTATCAAAAAAAAGAGCTGTTGACGAGACTTGAACTCGTGACCTCTTCCTTACCAAGGAAGTGCTCTACCGCTGAGCTACAACAGCATTTTAATTCTCTTCACCGCCTCACAGCCGACTGACTGTCACCTGTTTTAATGCATCGCACTTGACTCTGCCGGTGCAACTGCGGGTCTTCATGTGGGCAAAGATGGATTCGAACCACCGAAGTCGAAAGACAGCAGATTTACAGTCTGCCCCATTTGGCCACTCTGGAATTTGCCCTAACCTTTGAGCCTCTTGTCGGATTCGAACCAACGACCCCGAGATTACAAATCACGTGCTCTGGCCAACTGAGCTAAAGAGGCTTATTTGCATCCGCTTTAACGGAAAGCGGGTGCAAATTTAAAGATTAATTTTACAACGCAAAAACTTTTGCATCATTTTTTAGTCACGAGCCTTTTCTTTGTACTTTATCAGCTGCTTGACGAGCACTTCGACGCAGTCGTCTATCCCCTCTTCGAAAGTGTCCTTTACCTTATTTACAAAGAATTCATTGTTGGGCACAGTAATCTTGATGCTCACATCCTTGTTTTCGGAAGTTTCGGGTTTTACCACTTTCAGCGAGACTTCCGCGCTCTTGATGTTATCGCAGTACCTCTCGAGTTTAGACACTTTCTTGTCGATGAATTGTTGCAATCTCTCAGAAGCATCAAAGTGAATAGCTTGAATCCTGATTTCCATATAAACCTCCTTTTTTATGCTCGAGGATGAGCCTGTTTATAAATTTTCTTTAGTTCCTCAAACGAGGAATGTGTGTATATCTGTGTAGTGGCGAGGTCTGCATGACCGAGCAGTTCCTTGACCGACTCGAGGTCGGCGCCATTGTCAAGCAGAACCGTGGCAAATGAATGTCTCAGCACGTGCGGGCTGCGTTTGCCCGATCTGATTACAGACGTCAGTGCTTTATGCACGACCGCATAGACCTGTGCGGCTGTGATGCGCCGCCCGTCGGGTGTGACGAAGAGTGCCGGCCCCACGGCGACCGGGGCACGCATGGCAAGGTAATCGCCGATCATCGAGGCGAGCCCGCGGCCTATGGGTATCAGCCGCTGTTTATTGCGTTTGCCGAGCACCTTGACTTGCATCAACGAAAAATCGACATCCGTAGTGTCGAGATTCACCAACTCGGAACGTCGCATGCCGGTCTCATAGAGCATATCGACAATGAGCTTGTCACGCATTTGCACAAAGCCGTCCGCAGGCATGGCATCGAGCAAACCTTCGAGGTCGGCATCATGCACGACTTGCGGGAGACGCTTGGGTTTGCGCAGGCCTGACAGTCTGGCTGTGGGATCGACTGTGATGGCTGAAATCTTTAATAAATAGTGGTAGAAACTGCGCAGGGTGCTCAGTTTGCGATTGACCGAGGCGGCATTATACCCGCGCTCGACGAGGCTCGACAACCAGCTCCTGATAAGATCGGTGTCTGCCGTTTCCGGCCGCAGGTCTTGCTCTATCGTACATATATACGAAAAGAATTGTTCCAAATCACGCCTGTAACTGCCAGACGTGAATTTGGAATAATTCTTGACCGATGTTATGTAGTCGATAAACGAGTCTATATACATACGAGCATAAACCGAAATTCATGCTACGAATATATAGAAAAGACCTGTCTAATCAAAGGGAATTAACGAAATTTAGGCTCACTCCTCTTCTCTTCTGAGCTTTTGGACATAAATCGCGTGCTCCATCTTCAGCCTCTTGACCACCGAAGGTTTGTCAAACTGTTGTCTGCGCCTCAGTTCCTTGATCACGCCGGTCTTCTCATATTTCCTTTTGAATTTTTTCAAGGCTTTTTCGATGTTCTCGCCTTCCTTAACAGGTACAATTATCATATCTTTAGTTAGTTAAATTTGATTCTATTAATTCTATTCGATTAGCTTTAGCGGCGCAAAAATAAACATACTTATTCAATTGGCAAAACTTATTGCCCCATTTTGTTTGCCGCTGCCGGCCGAGCGCTGCGCAGAACGCCGCCCTGTGCATCTCAGGGTCGTATGCCGTACGCCGCGGGGTCGTATGATTTCGGTCATAGGGTCGTATGATTCCGCCTGCGGCATCGTATGCCATGAGCCATTGCATCCTATGCTGTCAGCGGCAGATGCGGGACGTGCGGGTGTTGGTAAGTTTTGCGACGCACAGATGCACGCGACGCCCAAATGGACTATCTTTGCACGAATGCCGCAAGGCCGGCCGCACATGGCAGGTCGGGCGGAAGATTTGCAAACGACAGGTCAAATGGATATACGACAACAAGGCCGGCCGGTGACACAAGTACCGATGCTCGACCTCAAAAGACAGCATGCCCGCATCAAGGCATCGCTCGACGCGGCAATAGCCGAGGTGATGGACTCGTGCAAGTTTATCAACGGGCCGCAGGTGAAGCTGTTCACCAGCCGTCTGGCGGAATATGCCGGGGCAAAACATGCCATCGGCACGGCCAACGGCACCGACGCACTGCAAATAGCATTGATGTCGCTCAATCTTAACCCCGGCGACGAAGTGATAGTGCCGGCATTCACCTACGTGGCCTCGGCAGAGGTAATAGCACTGCTGCACCTCGTGCCGGTGATGGTCGACGTGGACTATGACTCGTTCAACACGACGGCGGCCAACATCGAGCGCGCCATCACACGCAAGACAAGGGCTATCATCCCGGTCCACCTCTTCGGGCAGTCATGCCCGATGGAAGGCATCATCGACATCGCACGCGAACACCATCTGCACATCATCGAGGACAATGCACAGTCGATCGGAACACGCTACACATTCAGTGACGGGACCGTGAAGCAGACCGGCACGATGGGGACATTCGGGTGCACTTCGTTTTTCCCCACAAAGAATCTCGGCTGCATGGGCGACGGCGGCGCCATCATCACCGACGACGACAACATGGCGGCACGGGCGCAGATGATCGCCTCGCACGGACAATCGTCAAAATACCACCATGAGATAATCGGCTGCAACTCGCGCCTCGACACATTGCAGGCGGCCATCCTGTCGGTCAAGCTGGACATGCTCGACACCTATATATATAGCAGGCAGAGGGCAGCCGCAACCTACGACGCGGGACTAAGGGACGTGCCGGGCATTGCAATCCCCCAAAGAATGAAATATTCGACGCATGTCTTCCACCAATATACTATCAAAGTGGCCTCGGGCAAGCGTGACGGGTTGCAGCAATACCTGTCTGACAACGGCATACAGTCGATGGTCTACTATCCATGCCCGCTGCAACGACAGCAGGCCTTCAGGGGAATAGCCCGCTATGGCGACAATCTCGACGTGTCAGAATGCCTATGCCGCGAGGTGCTGTCCATCCCCATGCACCCCGAGCTGACCGCAGACGAGCAACAGTATGTGATTGACAAAATCAAAGAATATGCCTCACAACACCTCTGACACCCTCATCCACCCCACGGCCGTCATCGACGAAGGCTGCACGATAGGCGAAGGCACACGCATCTGGCACTTCTCGCACGTGATGCACGGGGCGAGAGTGGGCAAATCATGCAACATAGGACAGAATGTCGTCATATCGCCCGGCGCGATTGTCGGCGACCGCGTGAAGATACAAAACAACGTCTCGGTCTATACCGGCGTGACTGTCGAGGATGACGCTTTCCTCGGCCCGTCATGTGTATTCACCAACGTCATCAATCCACGCAGCTTCATCTCACGCAAGGACGAGTTCCGCCCGACCATCGTGCGGCGCGGGGCAAGCATAGGTGCAAATGCCACCATCGTCTGCGGCAACGAAATAGGCGAATATGCCATGATCGGAGCAGGCGCGGTCGTCACCAAAGATGTCCCGCCCTATTCGCTATGGGTGGGAAATCCGGCACGACAGGCCGGATGGGTGAGCCGTGCAGGGCACAAGCTGGACTTCAACGACGGCATGGCCGTATGCCCCGAGACGGGGGCGCACTATCGCCTCGCCGATGGGCGCGTGGAAGAAATCGGATGACCGCCTTCACTGCAAGCGGAACTCGGCCATCAGCGTGACTGCCTCGCCACCGATCTCGACCTCCTTGAAGTATCTGTAACGACCGGGACGGTTGCGGTTGAGTCCGGGATAGAGGTCGGCTTTCATGACACAAGTGTCACCCGGCTCCACCTCCAAGAGCAACAGATTGGAATTAGGATTGCCGGGCAACACGAGCCACCGCCCATCGCGTTCATAGGCCAAGACATGAGATTGGCCAAACTCTACACCGGCGCCGCTGCCATTGCTCATGACCAGCCGCACCGCACCGGCAGTGACAGGCAGGACTGCGGGCTCGGCCATAAGAGCCACCCCGAGAGTGTCAGGTGTGCCCGACAGCGTGCACGGCTCATCGCCCGTTGAGCCATGAAACTCCAATAGCGGAGAGTCCATCACCTCAGTTCTGAAACGTCTTTGCCACTCAGCATTGCAGACTATCATGGTGACATTGATCGTGCGGAGTCCCACGCCGTTGCCCACCACATTGGACTGCAACAGTGTGTCACCACAGGCAGCGAGACGCCGGCGCATACGCATCATGAGTTCCTTCAACTGCTTCTGCGACGGATGCCCGCTGTCCGTCCTTTCAAGGCGGAAAGTCCCCACACCGGCGGCTTCCTCAAGCGCCCGCCGTGCCTCGACCGTGTCGCAAGTGACCTGCATGACAAGCTCCGCACCATCGAAGTACATGCCCTCGAGCCACTCAGGACAGCGGCTGCTGCCTATGAAGCCGCCGACGACATCCGCCGCGTCACCATAGGCGCGGCTGAGCCTCGCGATGACCTCCATCCCGGCCGATTGATCGACAATATCACCTTCGCCATCACACACCCTTATGTTGTCGCCGGCAGTACCGGCGGCCATTGATACGCCTGCCCTCGCATTGCAACCTTGCAACACGGCGCAACAGATGATGAAAAAGAGGAAAAACACATTCATAACAAGCTATTTGGCAAATTCCTTTGCAAGCAAATTTAGTACTTGGCATCGAGACGGCAAACGGCATCAAATGATTATGCCCGAAAGGAAGTTATTAAAATTATTTAGTATCCTGTTCCAAGATTTTCAGTAGCTTTGCACCCGTTTTCAGACACAGGCGCAGAGGAAGCCAACCCACATAACAACATAAATGAATATGGAACAGAAAAGTCCAACAGTCCTCGGCAAAGAACCAATTGGGAAACTCTTGATTCAGTATTCAATCCCGGCAATCATAGCGATGACCGCTTCATCGCTATACAACATGATTGACAGCATCTTCATCGGGCATGGCGTAGGCCCCCTGGCTATCTCGGGACTGGCCCTGACATTCCCGCTGATGAACCTCTCGGCCGCATTCGGCTCACTCGTCGGCGTAGGCGCATCGACACTGATGTCAGTCAAACTGGGGCAAAAAGACTACCAGACGGCACAGAAAGTCCTTGGCAACGTCATCCTGCTCAACCTCATCATCGGGGCAATCTACACCGTCATCATGTTTATATTCCTTGACGATGTGCTGAAGATCTTCGGGTCGAGCCCCGACACACACGGTTATGCCAAAGACTTCATGGAGATTATCCTCGCCGGAAATATAGTGACGCACAGCTATCTGGGACTGAACTCGGTGCTGCGTGCGAGCGGACACCCCAAACAGGCGATGATGGCCACCATCCTCACCGTAGTGATCAATGCGATACTTGCACCGCTGTTTATATTTGTTTTCGGATGGGGCATCCGCGGCGCAGCCAGCGCGACCATCATTGCACAGGTGATTTCGCTGGCATGGCAGTTCCACACGTTCCTCGACAAACGTGAATTGATACACATACAACGCGGGATTTTCAAGCTGAAGCGGAAAATCGTAGTCAATTCCATCTCAATCGGCATGGCCCCATTCCTGATGAACCTCGCATCATGCTTCATCGTGATCCTCATAAACCTCGGGCTCAAGAAGCACGGTGGCGACTTGGCGATAGGCGCATACGGCATAGTAAACCGCATCGCTTTCCTTTTCATAATGATTGTACTCGGTTTCAACCAAGGGATGCAGCCGATAGCAGGCTACAACTATGGCGCACGTCTCTACGGGCGTGTGATAGAGGTGCTGAAAAAGACCATATTCCTTGCCACTTGCGCCACTACTGCCGGTTTCCTGATAAGCGAGCTGATTCCGGGGCTCGTGGTCAATATATTCACCACCGACCACGAACTCACGGCCATAGCAGCACGCGGACTGAAGATTGTGCTGATGTTCTATCCCATAGTGGGATTCCAAATGGTGACATCCAACTTCTTCCAATGCATCGGCATGGCAAAGAAAGCGATATTCCTGTCGGTGACACGCCAATGCCTGTTCCTCATACCGTGCCTCATCATCCTCCCGAACTTTTGGGGACAAGACGGTGTGTGGTTCAGTATGCCGCTGTGCGACTTCGTGGCCAGCCTGCTGGCATTCTTCATGTTGCGACGCGAGATCCGGAAGTTTAAGAGTGGCAACGTCAAGGCCACTATCTGACAGATATACGCAGAATACCTCATGCGGCCGTGACATACTGCAATAATATGATGCGGTCATCTCATTCGTGAGATGACCGCATCCTTTCTATCCCGCTTGCCACTGCGCACCTCCACAATGCCAAGTAGCGAAAATTAGAATAGACATTCATGTCTGTATACATCAGCCTTCAGATTCAGCTACCCGCATACATATCCACGTCACCCACACTTCACGTTATACCAGATGACACCCCTATGCCCGCAAAGATGTGACTATATCCTATCGAACTGGTCTTGATAGGCTTCAAGGTCCCTATC
>DWUP01000081.1 GCA_020012075.1 Candidatus Avibacteroides avistercoris | reverse complement strand
GTAGGTGTCGGCCATCGTCGAGGCAAGGAAAGCATACCAGATGCGGGTCATGTAGAACGCATTGCGGTGTGCCTCGTGGTCCACATACCAGAATGTGTTGGCCAGCGTCCTATACTCGCGCGACCTGTCCTGATAGAAATGGTTCCACCTCATAGACGACCACTTCTCAGTATAGACGTAGTTGGGCGAATTGGCGTTGAAATCGAGCTTATTGTTGGCGAAATAGCCCGCATAGATGTCATGTGTCAGGTTTGTCGTGCGCTGGTAATCATTGACCAGACCTTCGTATGTGAATGTCTTGAATTCCTGTCCTATCGTCGACAGGTTGGCCTCAAGGGCTGCACGCTCCTCATCGCTGATAGAGTCGGGACTCGGCATAGAGATGTCGTCGATGTTGAAATTGGAGTCACCACCGCCTATGACCGGTATCGAGTCGCTAAATGGATAATCATTTATTTTCTCAAATCCGTCGGTGCATGAGGTGGCCATCGATGCCGCGAGTAGTGCCAGCACGCCACAGATGGAGATTCCTTTATAATTGATTTTCATTGTTTTACTTCTTTATATATTGGTATTTAACATTTTATATATCCGTCAGAAGCCGACGTTGATTGAGAAACCGAGTGTCCTCGTATAAGGCACAGCCGTGAAGTCCAACGCCTGCGAGAACATGGTCGTGTCGAATCCGCCTTCGGGGCTGGTGCCGGGTGTGTGCTTCATCAGATAGCACAGGTTGCGTGCCACGAATGACAGGCGGAGCGACGAGACATGTATCTTGCTGAGCCACTCCTTGGGGAATGAGTAGCCGAAAGCCAATTCCTTGAGCTTTATGTAAGATGCGCTGTACACATATTCCTCGGCGGGGGCATTGTCACCGCCTATCGAGCGGTAGTAAGACTCGGGATTGATGGCCACGGTGTTTGGCTGGTTGGTGTCCACGTCGATGCCCGGGATGACTATGCCCTCGACGGGACGGTACTCGGTGCGCTTGGCCGTACCGTTGGCGGTCGCGATGGCTTCTGAGAATGAGACGATGTCGCCGCCGAAGCGCATGTCAAACATGGCCGACAGGGTGAAGCCCTTGTAGGTGAACGACGGCATGAGCGACATCAGCAGCTTGGGCTGTATGTTGCCGATGCACTTGCGTCCGCCGGTGCTCGATGACTCGAGCAGTGGCATACCGTTGCGCAGCAGGATATTGCCGTTCTCATCGCGGCGATAATAGGTGTTGGCATAGATGTTGCCCAGCTTGCCGCCCTCCTCGGCGCCGACATCGACGAGCATGTTGTCATTGCGGTAGTTGAAGCTGATGTATTTGGCATCCGCGTGCAGCTCTTTGACCGTGGTGACGTTGTGGGCAAGGCTCATGTCGAAGTTGAATTCAAAGTCCTTGGTCCTCACCGGGGTGGTATACAGCATCACCTCGACACCCTCGTTGAGGATCTTGCCGGCGTTGATATACATCGACGAATACTGGCCCGATGTCGGGACGGTCATGATCTGGTTTTTCGTCATGCTGTAATAATAGGTGAAATCAAAGCCCAGACGGTTGTCGAGGAACTTCATGTCGAGACCTACCTCGTAGGATGACGAAATCTCGGGTTTCAAGTCGGGGTTGGCCTTAATGGTCGGATAGGTGATTTCCGGCCCGCCCACGCCCTGTGTGTATGTGCGGTAGTTGTAGAGCACGTATGGGTCTGTGTCCTTACCCACCTGTGCGGCAGACAGGCGCAGTTTACCAAACGTCAGCCACTTCGGCACATTGACATCCAGAGCCTTGAACATGTCGGTGAATACCCAGCTCAGGTTGGCCGACGGGTAGAAGTAGGAATTGTTCTTGGCCGGCAGCGTGGACGACCAGTCGTTGCGCGCCGTGAGGTCGAGGGCTATCCATTCGTCGTAGGCATACTGGAATGTGGCGAAGACCGACCGTGTCTTGCGCTGCGTGAAGGTCTGCTCTGAGGTATTGACACCGAGTGCCGAGTTGTGATACCACACTTCGGGCGTGGCCATGTTCTCAGAGTAGCCGATCAGGCTGCCTGTCTTCTGGAACATGACGTTGCCACCCAGCGAGTAGCCGATGCGGTGACGCTGGCCGAATGTGTTGTGGCCGAAGATGATGCCCTCGATGTTGTGTTCATAATAGTTGTCCTCGACTGTCCTGTAGGAGTTCTTGGTCGGGTCATCGATACCGTTGGTGCGGTTCATCTCCTCGATGCCGGTGTGATAGTAGTCGAAGGAGTACTTGCCGGTGGCGTACAGCCAAGGCGTGAAGTCTATCCTCGCCGAATAATAGCCGAATGCGCGCCAGCGCTCATCCATATTGGTGTATTGGTAATTGACATAGTAGGGGTTGAGCCTCTGGGGCTGCGGATCGACATAATAGATGTGGCGATCCGTGTCGCTGCGGTAAGTCTGGAGCATCCCCAATGGTATGCTGCGCGGGATGTAGAGCAGCTGGTAGACCTCGCCGCCCTTGCCGAACTGCGGGCGGTTCTCGGCCTTGGTGCGGCTGAGCGACACCTTGGCGTCCATGCTGAGGAACTTGTTCATCTTCATGCCTCCCTTGAGGTCGAGGTTGATCTTGTTGAGCGTCTCGCCGTCGAAGAGGCCCTTGCTGTCCATATATCCCAGCGATGTGCGGAAGTGCGACGTGTCGGTCGTCTTGCCTATCGCCACGTTGTGTGTCTGGGCGAAGCCGGTGTTGAAGTATTCCTTGAATTTGTCCCCGTAGTCTTTATACATGTAATAGCCATCGTCCAACCAGCTATCTACGAGATGACCGTCCATCGGCTCACCGAAGGCTTCAAACGAACTGGATTTGTACTTGCCTTTATATATTGGGTTGCCGTCAGCATCGGTCATCGTGTTGCCGATTGACGTGCCTTGTCCGTAGGTAGTCTGCTGGTCGAGCGACGATGCCACGTCGGTCCATGTGAAGTTGCCCGAGTAGGTCACGCCGAATCCTTTGTCCTTGACACCTTTTTTGGTCGTGATGAGGATGACACCGTTGCCGGCGCGCGAGCCGTAGAGTGCCGCTGCGTTGGGGCCTTTGAGCACTGAGATAGACTCGATGTCGTCGGGGTTGATGTCGATGGCCGAACCGCCGCGGTCGATGCCTCCGAAGAGCGACGCGCCAGAGTCACTGTTGTCGCTGAAGGGGACGCCATCGACCACCCACAGGGGCTGGTTGTTGTCGGTCAGCGACGAGTTGCCGCGCAGCGTGATCTTGGTCGAGCCTGACAGACCGGTGCTGGCCGTGCTCATCTGCAGGCCTGCCACCTTGCCGGCCAGCGCGCTTGTGACCGACGGGTCGCCGGTCATGTTGAGCTTGTCGCCCTTGACATCTTGCACGGCATAGCCCAGCATCTTCTTTTCACGCTTGATGCCGAGTGCCGTCACCACGACTTCGTCAAGGGCTTGTGCGTCCTCGACCAACATCACGTCGATCGTCGTGTCTGTGCCGACCTTGGCCGTGGTGGCGGTGTAGCCGACGTAGGTGAACTCGAGCACCGCGTCGGGACCCGACACCGTCAGTGAATACTTGCCGTCAAAGTCTGTGATCGTGCCGTTGCCAGTGCCGCGCTCGACGACGCTCACGCCGATGAGCGGCTCGCCACTGTTGTCTGTCACCGTGCCGGTCACTGTCTGCTGCTGCATCACTTGTTGTACAGCCGGCGATGCGCCGGCCGATGCGGGCGATTGCGCCGCCACGGCTGACGTGATGCCCGCAGAGAGCAGTGCCGTGCAGAACAATGCACGCTTCACTCCCGTAATTCCGAGTAATGTAAATCTGTTGTTCATTGGTATTTTATAGTTTATAAGATATTCAGTCTTTCACCTTTTCAGGAATTACAGCCCAAAGTCACACATTTAACACACTTTGGCATAATTCTGTGCAAACATACTGAAATCTGCCGGATTATTGAACGCAAACCGCATATTTAAGACTACAATTTTATTCCACCCCGCAGGCGGGCGATGGCATACGGTGTTTCTGCCCACGGCATACGGTGATTTGCGCCGTGGCATACGGTGATTCGTGCCGTGGCATACGGTGCTAAACCTGACAGCACGGGATGCCACGGCTCGCTGCCCTTGATTATGTGCCCGCCTTTCGCTATATTCGCTTCGCGGATATAGGAGGCGGCTCGGCATAGCACGCGCGGAAGCAAGCTCCCGCACTTGCCTCTGTGCTCGCCTTTCGCTATATTCGCCGCAGCGTCATCCCGCCAAAGGGGTGACGGGCAATGCTACACACTGTGAAAAAGATTTATGACACCAACCAAATCAAGTGATGAAGACATCTGACAACATCCACGGAGGGGACGCGACCGACCTGCGCAGTTCCCGTGCAGACTTGCTGCTCGAGCGTCTGCTCAATCTCGACATGTGCCTCGTGGTGGCATGGATGGCCTACGCCGTCGGCACTGCCATCGACAACCGTGCCGTCGTGCTGGCACTCGAAGTCGTGCTGGCAGCCATAGTCCTCACCGCCGCTGTCATGGCACTGGGCCGGATGGGCACGGCGTGGCGGCTCTTCAGAGAGGAGAGGCGGAGTGCCGCGCTGTGGCACATACCCACGATAGCAGCAGCCGCGGTGCTGCTGGTGCTTCAGATGTTTCTCGGAGTATTAAAACCTTAGACAACCGCTGACTATGCTTTTTGACATCATCGACTACTTCCTGATCGGCGACCCCGAAGAGAAGTTTCACGGGCAGTTCTTCACCTACTCGGCCATCGCGTTCATGGACATCGACCTCGTGGCGGCATGGGTCTATATGTCGGTCGCCGCACCAATGGCGGGCGAAGCTGACTTCGACCCGTCGGGGATGCTCTTCGCCGGCATCGACGGGCTGATTGTGGCTTTCGTGGCCGCGCTGTTCATCCCGGCGGCGCTGCGCATCCGCAAGCGTAGCGGCAGGCCGGCCACCCTCATCCACCTCATGCTGGTCATCGCCTCGTCGCTTTGCCTCGCGGCTTGGGCTTGGATGGCCATGCCATGACACAGGCCATGCCACGCCCGGTCAATACCATCCTTTGCGCTTGAGATAGAGGTAGATGGCCACGCCGATGCCTATCATGAGTACCCACGCCATGAGGTAGCCATAGCGCCAGTCGAGCTCGGGCATGTCGGCAAAGTTCATCCCCCAGATCCCAGCGAGGAAGGTCAGCGGGATGAAGATGGTGGAGACGATGGTGAGACGCTTCATGATGTTGTTCATCCGCAGGTCGTTGTTGGAGACATAGAGCTCGACGAGCGACGAGAGCGTCTCATGTAGGTTTTCGACCATTTGCAACGACAGCGAGAGATGGTCGCCGACATCGTTCCAGAACGGGCGATTTGCCTTGTGCGTCAGAGGGTTCTGGATGTAGGACAGGCGCATCATCTGGTCTTTGAGGGGCATGATGGACTTTTTCATCGTGAGGTATTTGCGGCGATATGCCTGCAAGTCAGAGATGCCCACATCGTCGCTGGCAAGTGAGAGCAGTTTCTCCTCGACATCGTCGAGGTCGTCCATCATGTCAGACGCGATGGCGACATAAGCTGTTATGACACTATTCATCAACACGCTCAGCAGATAGTCGCTCTGCCTCATCCTCACCTTGAAAGCATCATCATCGATGGCCGCGACGACATCGGTGAAAAACTCGGTGTCATCCTCCACGAAGACAGCCACGAAGTCTTGCCCTTGGGCAATGCACACGTGGCGCGATTCGAGTTCGCCGCCAGACGCGACGATGCGCTTCATGACTACAAAGTTGAACGTATCGTGCTGCTCGATTTTGGGCGGGTGGCCGACGTTGAGTATGTCCTGTTGCACGAGCAACCCGATGCCGAGATGCGTGCAGACATCGCCGACGACGGCGGTGTCACACAGCCCGTGCACTTGGATGAAATTGACCTTGCCGGGTCGATAGATACCGGCCACATCACCCCATGTCCGCCCGCTGCCGTTGTCCACACCGTCACGATCGTAGGTGCAGACATGCAGGTGCGTCCTGACACGACTGGTGCCGGTGTAGACGAGCTTCTCGCTCAACAGATTGTTGCTCATGGCCGCCTCCCCGACCGGCGTGGGCGACGGCCGCCGATATTTGTCGAATATTGGTCCACCTCGTTGTGCTGTTTGGTCGAGGCGAATATACGCATTATCATCCGCTCGGACAAACCGACGGACAAACTCCCTGTACATCCGTCACACGAGCCATGACGAATGACTAATCGGCGCGGGACAAAGCATAAAGACGGGGCTTGCCGGGCATGAGCCGCGGCAAGCCCCGTGCTTGTCACATCTGTCTCAGGCTATCTCAACGTCCGAAGTTGAACATGTCAGAGTGGACGTGTTCGCGGTCCATTATTGCCTCCAGCTCGTCGGCCTTGTCAGGATTTGCCGAGATGACGTTGTTGTCCTCGTGCGGGTCTTCGGCTATGTTGTAGAGCTCGAGTGTCGGGTTGCCGCTCTGGATATTCTGGCGGATGAGCTTCCAGTCGCCTGCACGCACGGCCTGACGTCCTCCCTCCTCATGGAATTCCCAATAGAGGAACTCATGCTCCTGCTGCTCGCCTTCGCCCGTGAGCGTGGGCAGGATGGACAGCCCGTCCATGACCTCGTCACGCCATGATGCGTCCACGCCGAGCAGGTCGGCACATGTGGGCATGATGTCCCACCCGGCTGCCTGCAGGTCGGTGATGGCTCCGGCCTCGACCGTGCCCGGCCACCATGCGATGAACGGCACGCGCATGCCTCCCTCATAGAGGGCACGCTTCAGGCCGCGCAGGCGTTCCTCGGTGTTGAAGAACGTCGGGTCGGCGCCTCCCTCGTTGTGAGGGCCGTTGTCGCTGGTGAAGATGAAGAGCGTGTTGTCGGCTATGCCGAGACGCTCCAGCTCGTCCATTATCTGCCCGACATAGGTGTCGAGGCGGGTAATCATCGCGGCAAACTGTGTTCGGGGATCGGTGGCCGTGCCATAGTCGCCGTTGTCATACCACGGATTGGGCTCTTGGAACTTGCCCTTGTACATTGCCACTATGCTGTCCTGCGGCTGCGTCAGTTCTGCATGGGGGATGGTATAAGTGAAGTAGCCGAAGAATGGCTTGCCCTCGGCTGCATTGTCGCGGATGAACTGGAGTGCGTGCTGGTGGATGAGGTCTTGCGAATACTGGTTGCCGCCCAGCTGCTCTTTCTCCTTGTTGTGCCACAGGTAGTCGGGATAGTAGCTGTGCGCCTTACGCTGGCAGTTATAGCCATAGAACTCGTCGAAGCCCATGTCATTGGCCTCGCCCCCCGAATCGGGATAGCCCATGCCCCACTTGCCGAAGCAACCGGTGGCATAGCCCTGCTGCTGGAAC
>DWUP01000080.1 GCA_020012075.1 Candidatus Avibacteroides avistercoris | reverse complement strand
TCAGCGCGAGCCGTGACGGCTTTGTTATCGGCGAGGGAGCTGCTTGTCTGGTGCTTGAAGAATTGGAGCACGCCAAAGCACGCGGGGCGAAGATTTATGCAGAGTTGGTCGGTGCAGGCCTTTCGGCCGATGCCTATCACCTGACGGCTTCACATCCCGAGGGACTGGGCGCACTCAATGTGATGAAAAATGCGCTTGAGGATGCCGGTCTCAATCCCGAGGACGTCGATTATATCAATGTGCACGGGACATCGACACCTGTCGGTGACATCTCGGAAGTGAAAGCTATAAAATCGCTCTTCGGCGACCATGCTTACAAACTCAATATCAGCTCGACCAAATCAATGACCGGACACCTTCTCGGGGCGGCCGGTGCGGTTGAGGCAATGGCGACCGTACTCGCTGTCAGAGACGATGTGGTGCCGCCGACAATCAACCACGAGGAGGACGACAAGGATCCTGAGATAGACTATGATATGAACTTCACGTTCAACAAGCCGCAGCACAGGACCGTCAATGTAGGACTTTCCAACACATTCGGTTTCGGCGGACACAACGCATGTGTCATATTCAGGAAATTTGCGGATTGAGTGGAAGTGTGATTTATACATACATTCATGGCGACCGTCCCGCACTCAGCGAGTGCGGGACGGTCTGTCTTTGTGCGGCATTGTTCAGAATTCGATATATGGGGCGATGCGGTCGAGCGTACTGTCAGAGAATTCCTCGAGTATCGACAACTGCTGCAGCGAGCGCAGGTCTCCATACTTCCTGCGCCACTCGATGATGGCGCGTGCCTGATAGAAATCCAGATACGGATGATCCCTGAGGCGCTCGATGCTGGCACGGTTGATGTTGATTTTTCCCGGGCTGAAGTCGGGCGCTACCTTAAACCATTTGGCAAAGCCACGCGGCAGGTTGTCAATCTCATCGACTTGCGAAGGCGAGACGAAGCCGCCGAGTCTGCGCCTGTAGGCCAATATCATGGCGGAATATCCGCGCCCGATGCCCGGTATTTTCATGAGCATCGCCGTGTCGGCCGCGTTGATGTCGATGACTGTCCCCTCGGGGTACTTCTCGACAGGGTGGTATGCCACGGCTGTGGCATGCAATGTTTCGGCCTCTGGGGTAGGATGTATTGTGATGTAGGGTCGTATGCTATTAAAGAGTGCACTGTCCATCCCGTAGATGCGCGCGAGGTCGTCTGCCCTGCGGAACGTGCCCCCCTTGGCGCGATAGCGGACTATGTTGCGTGCCACGTAAGGCGGCAGTCCCGACATGACCATCGTGGCCGAGTCATCCGCATTGGGGTCAAACTGTGCGGGTGGCGCGACGGGGAGCCGCCAGTCGGTGTACCTGCGCTTGCGGTGGTGTGGCCGCGGGCGCCATTCGCTGCCGGCGCTGTCGTGGCGGTTGAGGCTGGCGGCGAGCCGGTCGTAAGCCTCGATGTCGATGTCCTGTGGCTTGCTGTCGCTGTCGTCGTGCACGCACCTCACGACAATGCATGACGTGAGTGCCGCGGCTATTATCGCCGCGATGACGAGCAGTCCCCTGATGTCCTGCCTCGTGTAGTAGAAGTAATTGCGCCACAGGTTGCCCATCTCTGTCCGGTGTGGTGATAGAAAAAACGGGTGGCAGTGATTGGCTCACTACCACCCGTAAAGATACGATGTTTTGACAGTTTATCCCTATGCTTCGGTCTTGTCTTTTCGTTTGTCTTGCTTTGTGGGCGCGCTCAGCAGTTGCTTGTATTCGCCGGGACTGTTGAGTATCTCGATTGCCTTGTCCAGTTCCTTGTCATTCTTGAGCTGTTGTATCTCGCCGCCCACTTGGTTGTAGTAGCGTTTGCTTATTTCAATGTTGATGTAATTGACTACGTCTTTCTTGAAATATTCGAGGTCGTGGTTGAGGTCGTGCGACAGTTTCTTTTCGAGGGCTTCGAATTCTGCCTTGGCACTCTCTGAGTAGCCTTCGAATTCGGCTATCTCTTTGAGGGCGTCCAATGCTTTGTTGCTTTGCCTGTCGTATTTGAAATCCGAGTTGATGACCCTTTCCTTGAATTCTTCATAGTCGGCATCTGTGATTGAGAAATCTTCGGGCTGCGCTATTGTCTTGTGCTTGAGGCAATAGTCTGTGGCGTAATCGAAGATTTGGTTTTCTGCCACGAGATAGAATAGCATGTTGTTTGAGAATTTCTCCGGGGTCAGTTCCACGTCGGGCTTTATGCCTCCGCCGTCGCGTACGATTCTGCCAGCCGCCGTGTGGAACACATTGGTCAGGCTGTCGGGGACTCGCGACACGCTGCCGTCATCGTTGCGGTGCGAGTAGTCGAGTGCTTGTATGCATCGCCCGCTGGGGGTATAGTATTTTGCTACTGTGAGTTTGAGGCTTGAGTTGTAGGGCAGGGGACGAATGTTTTGCACCAGTCCTTTCCCGAACGTGCGGTAGCCGATGATTACTCCCCTGTCAAGGTCTTGCATGGCGCCTGCCAGAATCTCTGAGGCCGATGCCGACTGGCTGTTGACCATGATGGCGATGGGGATTATGGTGTCCAGTGGCTCGTCTGTCGTCTTATAGGATTGGATGCTGTATTTTGTCTTGCCCCGCATGGAGACTATCTCTTTGCCTTCGGGGATGAATAAGTTGGCTATCTTGACAGCTTGGTCGAGCAGTCCGCCTCCGTTGTTCCGCAGGTCGATGATGAGTGATTTGGCTCCTTGCTCCTTGAGCTTGACAAATGCGTCGCGCACTATCGGGTAGGGGGCGCCTGAGAAACTGGATATCTGGATGTAGCCTATGCTGTCGCGCACCATGCCGTAGTAGGGGACTATCGGCAGCTGCACTTCGCGGCGTGTGATGTCAAAGGTCAGCGGGCTTTTTGTGCCCGGCCGTTGCACTTTGATTTTGAATGTGCTGCCTGCTTCGCCGCGCAATTTGTTGCTGACGTAGGCGTTGGTCTTGTCTTTCATGTCCTCGCCATCTATTTCGAGAATGAGGTCTCCGGCTTTGAGCCCGGCCTCGTATGCCGGCTGCCCTACGTATGGCTCGGCTATGGCTACGTAGTCTTTATGTTTGACGATGAGCGAGCCGATGCCGCCGTAAGTGCCTTTGGTCATCAGTTCCAGCTCTTCGTTGTCCTCTTCCGAATAGTAAACTGTGTATGGGTCAAGTTGCGCGAGCATCCCGTCAATGGCGTTGGTGACCGACTTGTCAGGGTCGATAGTGTCTACGTAGAGCTGGTCAAGCTCATTGTATACACTCTGGAATATCTCCATGTTTTTGCTTTTCAAGAAGTTTATGTCGTTCTTCTGAAAGCTGATGAAGGCCGTCGCCATAAGGCATCCTGCAACGGCGGTCAGGATTATCCTTTTGATTTTTCTTTTGTTGTCCATGTTGTCGTTGTGTGTTGCGTGTCGGTGTGCCTGTGGCTTTCCGTGTCGTTATTCTGTGACGATGGCATTGATTTCAGACTTGATGCATTCCCATGTCTCTTCTTTCAGCTCGGTGCCTATGACGCTGATTACTTTGCTTGCGAGGAGCGAGCCTATCTGGGCGCATTTGGCGAATGAATATCCGCTTGTCAGTCCATAAAGGAATCCGGCCGCGAAGTAGTCGCCTGCGCCGGTCGTGTCGATCACATTGTCCACAGTGATGGCTTCCACTCTGATTGTCTCTGTCCCTTTCTTGATGATTGAGCCTTTTTTGCCCATCTTGACGATGGCGACACTGCATAATTGTGATATGTCGTTGAGAGCATTCTCAGGGTCTTCACCGGTGAAAGCCTTTGCTTCTTCCTCATTGGAGAACACTATGTCTACGTATTTCGTGAGCAGCATCCTGAAGAAGTCTTTATCTGCTTCCACTACATTATAGCTTGCCAAGTCGATGCAAATCTGCAAGCCTTGCTGTTTGGCCATTTCAGCTGCTTTGAGAATCATTTCGTGGTTCTGCACGAGGTAGCCTTCTATATATAGGTATGAGCAGTCTTTAAGCATCTCGGGGGTCAAATCTTCGGACGTGAGCGTGGCGGCCGAGCCGAGATAGTCGGCGAATGTCCTTTCGCCATCGGGGGTAATATATGTCACGGCAACGCCTGTGGGCAGGTCTCCTGTTATGAATGTAGGCTCGATGCCGGCCTTTTCGCAGGATGCTTTATAGAATTTGCCGTATTCGTCGTCGCCTATCTTGCCTATGAAGCCCACGTTGCTGCCGAGGATGGCCAGTGCGCGTATGGTGTTGCCTGCCGATCCTCCCGGTACCTTGTGGGCTTGCATGGAGCTCATCATTTCCTTGAGTTTTGTGAGGCGTTTCTCATCAATGAATTCAATGCCACCTTTTGTCAAATGCAACTCATCAATTATCGCATCGCTGTCTACGCGTGCCAATATGTCAACCAAGGCATTGCCTATGCCGATTATTTTGTCCATTTAATCTTTTTGTTGCAAAGATATTGCATATTTCAATATTTCCCCTTACTTTTGCATCGCTTTTTCGGCGAATGAAATAATTCTTCAGTAGCTCAGTCGGTTAGAGCATCTGACTGTTAATCAGAGGGTCGTTGGTTCAAGTCCAACCTGAAGAGCAGGCTGAAAGGCATGGCAATATTCTTCAGTAGCTCAGTCGGT
>DWUP01000079.1 GCA_020012075.1 Candidatus Avibacteroides avistercoris | reverse complement strand
GGCGGTATTGATTGCCGCCTCTATTTTTAGGTTGAATCTATATGTTTTTACCGTGCAAATATATATTTGCAGACTAAGAAATTTCGTCAGCATACGACCCTACGCGATTGGCATCCTACCCTGCGGGGCATGGCATACGGTGTTTTGCCCGACAGGGTAGGACCCCATGCCGCGCGTGGCGTGCCGTCGCATCGTGACGGCAGTCTATATGGTTGATTATCAGTCGGTGTCGGACGCGGGGCTCTAAAAACTGCCGGTATGATGATTGCAAATACGATAAAATACTGTAAATTTGCGTGCAATAAATATTAAACCACATATCCCTATGTCATTTATTGCAGACAGAGTCGTCATGGATGGATTGACCTATGACGATGTTCTCTTAATCCCGGCCTATTCTGACGTTTTGCCTCGCGAGGTCGATTTGACGACCAAGTTCTCGCGCAACATCGAGTTGAAAATCCCGTTTGTCACCGCCGCCATGGACACCGTGACCGAGTCGCAGATGGCTATTGCCATCGCGCGCGAGGGTGGCATCGGAGTGATTCACAAGAATATGTCTATCGACGAGCAGGCACGCCAAGTGGCGATAGTCAAGAGGGCTGAAAACGGGATGATATATGACCCCGTGACCATCAAGCGCGGCTCGACGGTCAAGGATGCGCTCGGCCTGATGGCCGAATACCGCATCGGCGGCATACCGGTGGTGGACGACCAGAATTATCTCGTGGGCATCGTGACCAACCGTGACTTGCGCTTCGAGAAGGATATGCTCAAACGCATCGACGAGGTCATGACCAAGGACAATCTCGTCACTACCGATCAGGCCACCGACATGGAGACAGCTTCGCGCATATTGCAGGAAAACAAGATCGAGAAGCTGCCCGTCGTCGATCACCAAGGCAAGCTGGTGGGGCTTATAACCTATAAAGACATCACAAAGGCCAAGGACAAACCGATGGCATGCAAGGACTCCAAGGGCCGTCTGCGCGTGGCTGCGGGCGTCGGGGTCACAGCCGACACCCTGCAACGCATGGAGGCATTGGTCAATGCCGGCGCTGACGCCATCGTTATCGACACGGCCCACGGCCATTCCAAAGGGGTAATCGACAAGCTGGTCGAGGCCAAGCACACATTCCCCGGCATCGACATCGTGGTCGGCAACGTGGCCACGGGCGAAGCCGCCCTTGCGCTGGTCAAGGCAGGGGCAGATGCCGTCAAGGTGGGCATAGGCCCTGGCTCAATCTGCACCACACGTGTCGTGGCCGGTGTGGGAGTGCCGCAGCTGACAGCAGTCTATGACGTGGCAAAAGCCCTCGAGGGCACGGGCGTGCCACTCATCGCAGATGGCGGGTTGCGCTATTCCGGCGATGTCGTCAAGGCACTTGCAGCCGGCGGCTACTGCGTGATGGTAGGCTCACTGGTGGCAGGCACCGAGGAGTCACCCGGCGACACGATTATCTTCAACGGACGCAAATTCAAGTCATACCGCGGCATGGGCTCGCTCGAGGCAATGGAAAACGGCTCCAAGGACCGTTATTTCCAAGGCTCGGTCACCGATGTCAAGAAACTTGTGCCCGAAGGCATAGCCGCGCGCGTCCCATACAAAGGCAGCCTCTATGAAGTCGTCTATCAGCTGGTCGGCGGCCTGCGTTCGGGGATGGGCTATTGCGGGGCGCACAACATCATCGAGCTCCACAATGCCAAGTTTACCCGCATCACCAATGCCGGCGTGCTCGAGAGCCATCCTCACGATGTGGCCATCACGAGCGAAGCGCCAAACTACAGCCGCCGCAACGACTGACGCTTGCGACACGATATGCCGACGCCCGACAATCACCCAATTGTCGGGCGTTTCGTTTTTGCCCACGGCATATTTGTTTTAAATTTGTGCTAATAAACATTCAAACCAGTAACTGTCATGGCAAAATACAAGCGTGTGCTGCTCAAGTTGAGCGGCGAGAGTCTGATGGGCGAAAAGCGTTATGGCATCGACGAGCGGCGTCTCGGCGAATATGCCGCCCAGATCAAGGAAATAGTGGACGACGGCGTGCAAGTGGGCATAGTCATAGGCGGGGGCAACATCTTCCGCGGGCTGAGCGGTGCTTCCAAGGGCTTCGACCGTGTCAAAGGCGACCAGATGGGGATGCTGGCCACGGTGATCAACAGCCTCGCCCTGTCATCGGCCTTAGGCTCGGTGGGCGTCAAGTCGCGCGTCCTCACGGCAGTCCGCATGGAGCCTATCGGCGAGTTTTACAACAAGTGGCGCGCCGTCGAATGTCTCGACCGGGGAGAAGTGGTGATCATGTCGGCCGGGACGGGCAATCCGTTTTTCACCACTGACACCGGTTCGTCGCTGCGCGGCATAGAGATCGAGGCCGAGGTGATGCTCAAGGGCACAAGGGTAGACGGCATCTATACGGCCGACCCCGAGAAAGACCCGTCGGCCACCAAGTTTGATGACATAACCTATGACGAAGTGCTCGCCAGAGGGCTTAAAGTGATGGACTTGACCGCTACCTGCATGTGCAAGGAGAATGACCTGCCCATCATCGTGTTTGACATGGACACCCCGGGCAACCTGCGCCGTGTCATCGACGGCGAGACCATCGGCACGTTGGTACACAACTGACCGGTTGATACACTTGGCTTGAAGCTATTAGTCTCATGTCATCGGACACTACATCCGACTCATTCTTTGATATAGGCAATGTCTCGCTTGTCGACAACACGTTTACCGAACTGACGTTGCTCAGCGAATCGTCTTCGGGCTACTGCCGTTTGTTCCGTGCCAAACGGCTTGGCAAGTGGTTTGTCCTCAAATGCCTTAAAGCTGCATGCGCCGGTGACCCGGCTCTCATGGCATTGTTGAACAAGGAATTTGCCATCGGTTATGCCCTTTCGCACCCCAACATAGCCCGCATCGAGGGGCTTGAGGAGGTTGACGGTCTGGGGCTGTGCATCATCATGGAGTATGTGGACGGTTCAACCATGCGTCAGTGTCTGGAGCGACATGCCTTGCAACAGGCTGATGTGTGGCAGGTGTGCGGCGAATTGTGTGATGCACTGTCTTATCTGCATGGCAGGCAAGTGATCCACAGGGACTTGAAGCCGTCGAATGTGATGCTGACATCCAATGGCCATCATGTCAAGCTGATTGACTTCGGACTGTCTGACACTGATGATTATGCCGTGTTCAAGGAGCCGGCAGGCACGAGGCGTTATGCTGCACCCGAGCAATTTGATGTCCATGCCAAAGTCGATGCGCGTGCCGACATCTATGCCCTCGGCCTGCTGATAGGTGAGCTGAATGCTTCACTCCCTCATCAGTCACGGCGGTTGGCGCGTGTCTCGGCGCGGTGCTCACGTCCTGACCGTGACGAGCGCTATGCGTCTGTGTCAGAGGTTGCCGCTGCCTTGCGTCGTCGGTCGCCCGTCCTCCCTTGGGTCGTGGTTTCATGTCTGGCAACAGCTGCGGTCTTCACCGGGCTATGGCTCATCACAGCGGGCAGATCCGGTTGGCAGTTGGCACTGAGGGGCGATGTCTCCGCTGGGCAAGGGGTGGACACCGTCTATATCACCCGTGTAGATACCGTCATCATGGCAGGCAAGCCGCCGGTCGCAGTGTTTGAAGAAGATGCACTTCTCGACAGCATCAACACATTCGCACGCACCACTACGCTGGGCATGATGCAGGAGATGTATGACTCGGTCATGTTTGGCCGCAAGCCACGGCAGGCTAAGGAAGCAATGGCCAACAATATCTATTTCGACATCGAGAAAGCAATCAGAAAGGGAGTGGATGAGTTAGTTGCCCCATCCACTCCCCAACATTCTATCTATCTCAATGCGGCTCTGACGGTGATGCAAGTGACGTGGCGCGACTTCAATCTCGAACACAGTCAAGCACTCATGGCTCACCTCGACAGCCTGCCTTAGTATTAACAGAGGTATTTGTTGTCCACTTCCTTGCGTGGCAGCAGGAAGAATACCAGCAGGATAATGCTCCCGATGATTGGCACGAAGATGAGCAGATACCACAGTCCGCTCCTGCCCGTGTCATGCAGCCGTCTTACGCCCGTCGCGATGCCGGGAATCAGCAGGGCCAGACCTGCAATAGTCGAGAATATCGGGAGCAGTCCCCAGAATAGCAGGCCGTCGATAAATCCGGTGATAAGGCCGATTATGACCGTCGCAAGCCATGCCAGCCAATACTGTTTGCGCCCGAGGCATCCGTCGAAGTCGGCGTAGTGGTGGAAGTAGACATCTACGAAATTGTCTATAAAACTCTTTAGCATAGTAAAACAGTTTTTGTTGTGTTAGTATTAATAGTATTACAAAGCAAATATAACAAGTCCTGACATTATACATAGCAGTGGTCGTCATTTTTGTTATTGTGCCGTGTGGAGGGAGTAGCCGTGGTGTGAATGTGCGTGCAATCATGCATCTCCTTGATGTCAGAGTTGTGGTTCAAGTTGGTTCACGGCTGCATGCCTGATGCCAACGTCCAGCCATTTGCCCTATTTTTGCGTGAAAAACCATGATGTATGAATGATGAGTGTATAGAGATCCTCAAGCGCAAGGTCGAAGAAAAGTTGGGGAGGCAAGTCTTAGCCTCGACAGACTTTAGTTTCCTGTCCAGCAAGCTGTCTGAAACCGTGAAAGAAAACTTGAGTGTATCGACATTGAAGCGTCTCTGGGGATATGTCGTTTGTGACAGTGTCCCGAGTTCAGGCACGTTGTCGATATTGTCGCGCTACATCGGCTATAACGGATGGGACGATTTCTGCTCGAACTACCGCTGGGGGATAATCGACGACTCAGACTTCTTGTCAGGTAATCAGATTCCTGCATCCAAAATCAACAAGGGCGACAAGCTGGAGCTGAGTTGGGATCCAGACCGCAGGTGCACGCTCGTCTGTCTGGGCAATGAGAGGTTTCGCGTCGAGGAATCGGCCAATTCTAAACTGCGTCCCGGCGATACTTTCCGGGCATCTATATTCTGCGTCCATCAGCCACTGTTTGTCACCGATCTGCGTCGTGGCGATTGCCCGCCGCGCACCTATGTCGCCGCCCGTCGCAACGGGCTGCGCGAGGTCAAGCTCTCGGTGTGCCTCAAGTGACGGCTGTACATGCCATGGCACGTGTGCGTGGTTCTGCCGCCAAAAGCCGTTGGCTGCCGCCTGCCGCATATTGCAAATGAATGAAAAATGGCGTACTTTTGGCATCATCTTATCTAACCAAACATTAAACTACTAACGACATGGCAGATTCTAAAGCTATAATCAAGAGTGCTGAGGAAAAAATGGAAATGGCCGTGGCATTCCTCGAAGAATCTCTGGCACACATCCGTGCGGGCAAGGCCGACGTGCGTCTGCTCGACGGCATCAAGGTGGATTCCTACGGATCAATGGTCCCCATCAACAATGTGGCGGCAGTCACCACCCCCGATGCAAGGTCGATAACCATCAAACCATGGGACAAAAGCATGTTCAAAGTCATAGAGAAAGCCATCATTGACTCTGACCTCGGCATCATGCCCGAGAACAATGGCGAGCTCATCAGGATAGGCATCCCCCCATTGACCGAGGAGAGACGCCGCCAACTGGCGAAGCAATGCAAGGCCGAGGGCGAGACTGCCAAGGTCAGCATACGCAATGCACGCCGCGACGGTATCGACGCGCTCAAGAAAGCCGTGAAAGAAGGTCTCCCCGAGGATGAGCAAAAGGACGGGGAAACCAAGTTGCAGAAGATACACGACAAGTATGTCAAGCAGCTCGACGACCTGCTTGCCCGCAAGGACAAAGAGATAATGACCGTCTGACGGTGTCTCGTCCATCAGCTATCGAGCCGGACATGCCCGAAGTGCGCAGGGCATGTCCGGCTTTCTCACACCATGCGGCAGACGGCAGGGCCTGTCGTGCCAGATCCTGAGCCTGCCGCTTTCATGTTTTGCCGATAAGCCTTATCTTCATGCCCTGCAACCATCAATCACCGACACTATGAAGAAAAAGACACTGACCATCATCGCCGCCGTCATCGGCGTTATAGCCTTGGCCTATATGTGCCTGCCATATTATGCGCGTCAGGCATTGCTGCATCTCTATCCGGACATCGACGACCTCCATCTCTTCGCACGCGACACGGTCCATGCCCCCGACACGTGCTGGCAGTGGCCTCATGCTGCCGGCTACAACACCTACAGGCTCGATGCGCGTGATGCGGCCTACCTTGACTCGATGCAGACCGTGTCATTCCTCGTCATCAGCCATGACAGCATCGTCTATGAATACTATGCGCCCGAGTGGTGCGACACTGTCACGTCCAATCTCTATTCGGCCACCAAGACCATCGTGGGGCTGCTCGCCGGGGTAGCCTTGGATGAGGGCAAGATAGGCAGCCTCGACGACCCGGTGTCAGACTATCTGCCCGGCTACACCGGTGATGGCAGGGACAGTGTCACCGTGCGCGACCTGCTGACGATGAGCGCAGCCATCGACTGGGACGAGAGCTATGCTTCACTGCTGTCGGTCACGACGCACGCCTACTATGGTGATGACCTGCGCGACCTCGTGACGAGCCTCGGGGTAGTCGGTGAGACCGGGGTGCAATACTCCTACCGCAGCGGCGAGACCCAGCTGCTCGCTTTCGTAGTCGAGGCGGCCATGGGCGAGACTTTGAGCAGTCTGGCCGAGCGCAAGCTGTGGCGGCCGATGGGTGCAGAACGTGACGCATATTGGCTTTTGGACAGTCCCGAGGGTGACGAGAAGGCTTTTTGCTGCTTCCACACTACGGCCCGCGATGCCGCACGGTTTGGCCGTCTGATGCTCCGCCACGGGGATTGGGACGGCCGCCGGCTGGTGTCGCGCCGCTATATGGACGAGGCCATGTCGCCGGCATCCCATCTCAAGGACCAGTGGGGCAGCGGACAGCTCGATTACTATGGTTTCCAGACTTGGGTGATGCACTATCGTGGGATGGTCTGCCCCTATATGCGTGGCATGTTGGGCCAATATGTCATCACCATTCCCCGGCGTGATGCCATCGTCGTGCGTCTGGGGCACAAGTGGTCACGCGACTATGTGCGCGAGCTGACGACAGACATCATCCGCTATATGGACATCGCCTGCGGCATCCTCGACGCCTGTCAGTAGGCATTCCAACTGCTCATCTCGTCGAGTGGCTTGCGTGCCTTGGGGCGGTGCTCCGCGGCCGGATGTCCGACGGCAATGACGACGGGGATTCTCTTGTGCCTCACTCCGAGCAATCTCTTCATCCTCCGCTCGTCAAACCACCCGATGATGCATGTCCCGAGGCCGAGCGCGGTGGCCTGAAGGCAGAAGTTCTCGACGGCCATCCCTATGTCGAGGAGCGAATATTCCTTGTCCTTGATGACGCTGCCTATGCGTGCGGTGAGGTTCATCTTCTCGAGCACTACGGCGACAAACACCGGCACTTGGCGTGCGAATCCGTTCATCCCCATGCCGGCCACCGCCTCTGCCGCTTCGTCGCGCAGAGTACTGTCGTCGATGACGACGAATTTCCAAGGCTGCGAATTGCAGGCCGAGGGCGCGAGACGCGCTGCCTCGATGCACTTGACGAGCTGTGCGCGGTCCACGGGGCGGCTGTCATAGCGGCGGTCACTCTGCCGCTGTTCGGCTAAATCGGCAAATTCCATTGTTGTTTGCATTTGTTGGTTGATGGCGGCTAATTTAGTCAATTTGCCGCAAATGCCTGTCGCCATTGCCGTGGTGTGGGCATTGCCTTGTCGCGGTTTTAGTCTATTTTTGCAAGATGACAAGACACTACGACTATGGCAGACAACTATCTGGAGCGTCAGCGCGAAGCCTACGAGGCGCGCAAGGCCGAGTGGCTCAAGGCCAAGCGGTGCGGCAAGGCACGCAAGCCGGCGCGCTCATCGCAAGGCAATGAGTCACGTGGCGGCAATGACGCCGGTCAGCGGCAGTGATGTGGCACGGCGCGGTCGTGGCATACGACCCTATTGCCGTAGGGTCGTATGCCATTGGCTGTGGGGTAGGATGCCGGCCGCTCTTGGGTAGGATGATTTTTCCATCTGGGTGCTATGACGGCGGCCATGGCATTGATTCTTGCGTCACATTTGCTGCGGGAATACAGGATGCGGCACGGAATATTCCATATATTTGCCAAAAATGAAGATTAAGATATGACAGACATCAGTGCGCGTACGTCGGCCGGCAGCATAGAGCAGTTGGCGGAGAATGAGATATTCGTGTTTGGCAGCAACCTTGCCGGGATGCACGGCGGCGGCGCTGCCCGTCTGGCACGCATCAGGTGGGGTGCGGTGATGGGGCAGGGTGTGGGCTTGCAAGGGCGCACTTATGCCATACCTACCATGCAGGGAGGCCCTGAGACAATCAAGCCTTATGTCGATGAATTCATAGCTTTCGCCAAGGCTCACCCCGGGCTTCGTTTCCTCGTGACCGAGATAGGGTGCGGCATAGCAGGTTTCACCCCCTCGCAGATCGCCCCTCTGTTTGCCGGGGCGGCCGATGTGCCCAATATCCTTTTGCCGGCACGCTTCTGGGACGTGCTGCTCGGCCGCTGACGGCTTGCGTCGTGCGTGCGGGCATGTCATCGGGACGTGCCGGGGTAGCTGCCTTCGTCAGACGATATGACGAGCAGCTTGTCGCCTTCATACAGCTCTACCTGTCCGTCGGGGATGATTATCTCCTTGTCACGTTTGACAAACATCACGAGCTGCCCCTTGGGGAGGTTCAGGTCCTTGAGCCTGTTGCCTCCTGCCAGCATTGGCCGGGTGAGTGTCACTTCGGTGAGCTTCGAGCCGAGCTCCTCGGGCAGTTCGACGCCGAAGTCATTGCCACGCTTCTCTTCAGGCGCATCCAAACCGAGCAACTTGGCGACAGATGATATGGTAGTGCCTTGCACGAGCAGTGAGACGAGGGTTATGAAGAATACGATGTTGAAGATATATCCCGACCCATCGACACCGGCAATGACCGGATAGGTGGCGAAGATGATGGGCGCAGCACCGCGCAGCCCCACCCAAGAGACGAACAGCTTGTCTCTCACACCCATACGCCTGAATGGCAGGAGGCAGATGAACACACCGGCGGGACGCGCTATGACTATCATGAAGATGCCGATGAGCAGTGCCACGCCTGCCACGTCAAGCATCTCGTGAGGATTGACCAGCAGCCCGAGGGCTATGAACAGGATTATCTGGAACAGCCACGTGAGTCCCTCCATGAATGTCGATGTCTCTTTCTTGTATGCCGTCTTGGAATTGCCCACTATGATTCCCATCAGATAGACTGCCAGATAGCCGTTGCCACGGAACATGTCGGTGATGGTGAATGTGAAGATAATCATGCTCAGCAGCAGGATGGGGTAGAGCGACGGGTTGGGGATGTTGATCTTGCGCAGCACGAGCACTGCAATGCGCCCCATGACATAGCCTGTCCCCCCGCCGAGCAGGAATTGCAGTGCGATGTCACGCGTTATCGTGGCGGCATTGATTTCACCCGTCGTGACCGCCTGTATGAGGACGATGGTGAGCATATAGGCCATCGGGTCGTTGCTCCCGCTTTCGAATTCGAGCATTGGCCGCAGGTTGTTGCGCAGACCTATCTTCTGCGAGCGCAAGACGTTGAACACCGATGCCGAGTCGGTCGAGGACATGGTGGCCGCAAGCAGGACGGAAGTGGCCAGTGTCATCTCGAAAGTCGCACTCCAGCCCGATAGCAGATAGATGAAATACCCGGTCAGGAACGTCGTCACCACCACCGCCAGTGTCGAAAGGATAAGGCCTTGGGCAATGACAGGCCGGATGTCAGACAACTTGGTGTCCATGCCGCCCGTGAAAAGGATGATGCTCAGGGCTATCATCCCGATGAATTGCGCGTCGCCGGCATTGTTGAATTGCAGTCCCAGACCGTCGCTCCCGAAAAGCATCCCGACGAGCAGGAAGAGCAACAGCGTAGGGATGCCGAATTTATAACCGGTCTTGCTTATGACTATGCCAACGAAAATGAGTGCTGATCCTACGAGCAGGATGTTTTCGGCAGAGAATTCCATTTGTGAATATCGTTAGTCGTGAATGATTGCTGTCAGTCCGGGTCTTGTCTGATGAGGACATTGCGCGGCAACTCTATGACCTCGAGGTCTCCGGCCTTGCCGTCTGCGATGGTGAAGCGCACCAGTGTCCGCACCCGCTGCTGGCCATATTGCCCGGCAGCTCCGGGGTTGATGACGAGCATGTCGTGCCTCTTGTCAAACATCACCTTGAGGATGTGCGAGTGCCCGCAGACCAGCAGGCGCGGAGGGTCGGTCGCCAGCGTCTGTGCCAGCGAGCGGTCATAACGCCCCGGATAGCCCCCGATGTGCCTGATCATGGTGTCCAAGCCCTCGATGTCAAATCTCAGGACACCGCTCGTCATGGCCTTGACGTCTGTGCCGTCTATGTTGCCATAGACGGCTCTGAGAGGTCTGAACGCTCTCAATCTCATTATTATCCCGGGTGTCCCTATGTCGCCGGCATGCCATATTTCGTCACAGTTGTCAAAAAACCGCAGATAGTTGTCATCCCAGCATCCGTGCGTGTCTGACAACAGACCTATTCTCTTCATGTCGCGTCGATGATTTGTCTTGCCAAAGTTACCTAAAATAAAACACGTGCGCACATTTTGCCCGGAATCAAAACAGTTTCTTATTTTTGCCATTAATGCACCCGGTGCAGAGTGAAGTTGAATAAGGAAAAACACATTGAGATGGATCGTGAGACAGTATACGAATATTTTAAAAGGGATATAAGTTGGCTATCGTTCAATTTCAGGGTTTTGATGGAAGCCGCTGACGACACGTTGCCGGTGTCAGAACGTCTGAACTTCATTGCCATATATACGTCAAATCTCGACGAGTTCTACCGCATCCGTGTGGCGGAGCATATCGCCGCCTACACTGAGACACGCCGGCTCGAAGAGACGGCCGACGAGGCCGGCAGGCTGATTGATGACATTGCGCGCGAGGTGGACCGCCAGCTCGACTTCCGCAGCAAGGTCTTCGAGCGTCAGATACTTCCGGCGCTTGAGGCAGAGCGTGTCATTTTCTGCCAGGACAGCCATGTGCGTGAGTTTCACACAGCGTTTGTGAATGCCTGCTTCAGTGACGAGATATTCCCCTACCTCCAGCCGGTGCCGCTCGACAAGGGCAGCATCAACGTATTCCTCCGCGGCAACCGCCTCTATATGGCACTCAAGATGCACCGCCGCCTGCCCGAGGGAGGCATCGGACGCTGCCCGACGTATTATATGATGAAGATGCCTTACAGTCATGTCCGTCGTTTCATCGAGTTGCCCGAGCACAACGGCCTGCACTATGTGATGTATATGGAGGATATAATCAAGGCGTGCGTAGGCAAGATGTTCCCGGGCTATATCGTCGAGTGTGCCTATTGCTTCAAGATAACCCGCGACGCGGACATACTGGTCAGCGAGGAGCTGAGCGGCAATGACATGGTCAATGAGTTGCGCAGCAAGCTCAAGAAACGCAAGAAGGGAGCTGTCTGCCGTTTCGCCTATGAGCGTGGGATGCCCGATGACATGATCGATTGCCTCGCTGACACATTCGGCATCCAGCGTGACGAATTGGTGCCGGGCGACACCCATCTCAATCTCAGCGACTTGTCCAAGTTTCCCAAGACAGCCCTGCCGACCATTGACGCTACGCGCCCGCAGCCATTCAGGCTGAATGTCCTCGATCGTGCAGACTCTGTCCTTGACTGCATCTCACGGCATGACGTGATGCTGCACTATCCCTATCACTCGTTCTCACACTTCATTGACTTCCTCGACGAGGCAGCCACCGACCCGCGTGTCACCGACATCATGACGACACAATACCGCGTGGCCGAAGACTCCGCCGTAGTCAGTTCGCTTGTGGCCGCCGCCCGCAATGGCAAGAGGGTGACAGTCTTCGTCGAGCTCAAGGCACGCTTCGACGAGGAGCACAACATAATGACATCAGAGGTGATGAGCCGTGCCGGCATCGACATCCTGCCGTGCATCCCCGGCCTAAAGGTGCATGCCAAGGTGGCTTTGGCCCTCAGGCGCGGCGATGACGGGAGCGACGGTGGCGGATATGCCTACGTCGGGACGGGCAACTTCAATGAGAAGACTGCGAGGCAGTATGCCGACTGCGGCCTCTTCACTGCTGACAGGGTGATAGTCGGCGACTTGTACAACCTCTTCTCCCTGCTCAGGGGTGATGTGGTGCAGCCGTCGTTTGGCAAACTCTTGGTCACACGCTTCAATCTGATGCCAGCTCTTATTGAAATGATAGACCGTGAGTGTGCCTTGGCACAGTCGGGACGTGGCGGGCGCATAATCCTCAAGATGAATGCATTGCAGGATGAGGCAATGATCGACCATCTCTATCGCGCGTCGCAGGCGGGGGTACAGATAGACTTGATCGTCCGCGGCATCTGCTGCCTCGTGCCCGGCCGGCCTTACAGCCGCAACATACGCGTGACACGCATCGTGGACACATTCCTCGAGCACGC
>DWUP01000078.1 GCA_020012075.1 Candidatus Avibacteroides avistercoris | reverse complement strand
ATCGACGATGCTGTCGAGTGCGGCGCGTGTGATGCCGCGTGCCGCGGCTATGGCATCGCGCACGGCATCGATGCCGATGGGGCTTTCGTCGGTCTCGGTCAGCAGCATCGCGGGGTCGATGGAGCGTGCCGTGGCGGGGTTGAAGCGTGCGCCCAGCGACAGGCGTATGCCCCGCCGGGTGAGTTGTGCGGCGGCTTCGGGCTTGCCGCGGAATCCGTGTATGATCCACACCGTCGCCGGGCGCAGTGCGCGGTGCAGGGCGAGGATGTCGGCCGTGGCGCGGACGGCGTGTATGATGAGCGGCTTGCCGCATCCGTCGGCTATCTCGGCCTGACGGACGAAGGCTTCTGTCTGTAGCGTGAGCGGCACGGGGGCGAGGCGGTCGATGCCACATTCGCCTATGGCGGCCACGAGCGGGTGGCGGGCGAGGCGTGCCACTTCGTCCAAGGCTTCCCGGCAGTCGGGTGTCACGTCCCACGGGTGCAGGCCTGCCGACGAGAGGCGGGCGGGGCCGGGGACGGTGCCGGTGACGCGGATGTCGGCCAGCGCGTCACGGGGCGCGTCGGGGAGGTGGGTGTGTATGTCCTTGATTGTCATGCTCATGGCACTGGGTCATAGCCCGAGCCTCCCCACGGGTGGCAGCGCAGGATGCGCCGCAGTGCCAGCCATGAGCCGCGCAGGGGGCCGTGCTTCTTGATGGCTTCGATGGCGTATTGCGAGCAGGTGGGCGTGAAGCGGCACGACGGCGGGGTGTGCGGCGAGATGAAGGCGCGGTAGAAGTAGATGGGTGCCAGCAGTGCCTGTGTGATCAGTCGTCTGAGCATAGCGTGTCTCCTATCTTGGCCAGTGCCTCGCGCACCCGTGACTCGACGGCTGCATAGTCGGGCAGGTAGGGTGAGAGCCAGACGAAGGCTACCGACACTCCCCATCCGCGGCCGTCGATGCGGTCGGCCAGCGTGTGGCGGTTGAGGCGGAATGCCTCGCGCACGAGGCGTTTGATGCGGTTGCGGTCCACGGCGTGCTTGAACTTGCGCTTGGACACGCTCACGAGCATGTCCACCGCTTCGCGCCCGTCGGCGTGCGGACGCTGCATGTAGACGGCGCGCAGCGGGCGGCAAGTCACCGACGTGCTGCATCCGCCCGCGAAGAGTGCGGCCACGGCCTTGCGGCTCTTGATGCGCGCGCCGCGCCCCAGTGTGTAGTGTCGTGTCGTGTCGGTCATGCCGGCAAAGTTAATGGATTTCTGCCAATAGTGCGCTGCGGCAAAGGGCGGGATGATATTTTGTATTCGCCGCGCTAATCGCTATCTTTGCAGGATTTAAGTGTGACGGCGGGCCGCATGGCCGCCTGTCTGAAAACTGATGTATTATGGAATTACCCAAAGACCCCGCGATGCTGTTGAGCCTGCTCAACATGAAACTGCGTGATGCCTACCCCTCGCTCGACGCTCTGTGCGACGACATGGGGCTGAGCAAAGCCGACATAGTGTCACGCATGGAGGATGCCGGCTTCGAGTATGACGAGCGTGCCAACAGGTTCTGGTGAGCCGTGCGCCGCACCATGCATTGACTCATGCAGCAACTGGACATCATAGTGCTGGCCCTCCTCGCCGCCGGTTTTGTCGCCGGGGCGGTCAAGGGCTTCGTCAAGCAGGCCGTGTCGCTGGTGTGCATCATCGTCGGCATAGTGGCCGGGCGGGTCGTCTCGCCGCTGGCCGCCGGGATGTTTGACGACGCCTACCGCCTGCCTGCCTACGGCGTGTCATTCATATTGGCGTTTGTGGCCGTGATGCTGGCCGGCGCTCTCGTCTCGCGCGCCCTCCGCGCCCTGCTGCGCTCGGCTGACCTCGGCTGGGCCAACCGTCTGGCAGGCGGTGCGCTGGGTGCATTCGGCTGTCTGGTGCTGGTGGGGCTGGCCATCAACCTCATCGAGATTGCCGGGGTCGCCGACGAGGTCTTCCCGGCCGGGGCGGCCGAACATTCCATATTCTACGACGCGGCCAAAGGGTCGCTCGGCCGTCTGATGCCGCTGGTCGAGACGGTCGGCGACACGGCAGGCCGCATCATCGACACCGCCTCCGGCACGACGGGGGGTGAACAATAACACCGATGGGACATGAAAATGAAAGAAGATAAGAACAAGTTTGTGAGAAAAGTAGCCGCAAGCGAATACAAATACGGCTTCACGACCGACATCGAGACCGACATCATCCCCAAGGGGCTCAACGAGGATGTCATCCGCCTCATCTCGGCCAAGAAAGGCGAACCCGGGTGGCTGCTCGACTTCCGCCTCAAGGCTTACCGCCGGTGGACGACGATGACCATGCCCCGCTGGGCGCACCTCGACATCCCCGACATAGACTTTCAGGACATCAGCTACTATGCCGACCCGCGCAGCAAGAAGGCCGCGCCCGGCAGCCTCGACGAGGTGGACCCCGAGGTAATCAAGACGTTCAACAAGCTCGGCATACCGCTCGAGGAACAGATGGCGCTCAGCGGCATGGCCGTCGATGCCGTCATGGACTCGGTGTCGGTCAAGACCACGTTCAAGGAGTCGCTGCTCGACAAGGGCATCATCTTCTGCTCCATCAGCGAGGCCGTCAGGGAGCATCCCGACCTCGTCCGCCGCTATCTCGGCTCGGTGGTCAGCCCGGCGGACAACTACTTCGCCGCGCTCAACTCGGCCGTCTTCACCGACGGGTCGTTCGTCTACATTCCGCGTGGCGTGCGCTGCCCCATGGAGCTGAGCACCTACTTCCGCATCAATGCCGCCGGCACGGGACAGTTTGAGCGCACGCTCATCGTGGCCGACGACGACAGCTATGTGTCCTACCTCGAGGGGTGCACCGCCCCGATGCGCGACGACAACCAGCTCCACGCCGCGATAGTCGAAATCTATGTCCACGACCGTGCCGAAGTCAAATATTCGACCGTGCAGAACTGGTATCCCGGCGACAAGGACGGACGCGGCGGCATCTACAACTTCGTCACCAAGCGCGGACTGTGCAAGGGCGTGGCCTCCAAGCTCTCATGGACACAGGTCGAGACCGGCTCGGCCATCACGTGGAAATACCCCAGCTGCGTGCTGGCGGGCGACGGCGCGCAGGCCGAGTTCTATTCGGTCGCCGTGACCAACAACCACCAGCAGGCCGACACCGGCACCAAGATGATACACCTCGGCAGCAACACCCGCAGCACCATCATCTCCAAGGGCATATCGGCCGGCCACAGCCAGAACTCCTACCGCGGCCTCGTGCGCGTGGCCGAGAGTGCCTCGGGCGTGCGCAACTACAGCCAGTGCGACAGCCTCCTGCTGGGCGACCGGTGCGGGGCGCACACATTCCCCTATATGGACATACACAACGACACAGCCGTCGTCGAGCACGAAGCCACCACCTCCAAGATCAGCGAGGAGCAAGTCTTCTACTGCAACCAGCGCGGCATCTCGACCGAGGACGCCATAGGCCTCATCGTCAATGGCTATGCCCGCGAGGTGCTCAACAAGCTCCCCATGGAGTTTGCCGTCGAGGCACAGAAGCTCCTGCAAATATCCCTCGAGGGCAGCGTGGGATGACCCGGCGCGCCAGCCACCGACAATCAAGACAAACAATCAAAATAAACAGCCGATGAAACTACTCGAAATAAAAGACCTCCACGCCTCCATCGAAGGCAAGGAAATCCTGAAAGGCATAGACCTCACCATCAACGCCGGCGAAGTGCACGCCATCATGGGCCCCAACGGCTCGGGCAAGAGCACCCTGTCGGCCGTCCTCGTGGGCAATCCGGCCTACACCGTGACACGCGGCTCGGTCACTTTCGGCGGCAAGGACCTGCTCGCCATGTCGCCCGAGGAACGCTCGCGCGAAGGGCTCTTCCTCAGCTTCCAGTACCCGGTGGAGATACCCGGCGTGTCGATGGTCAATTTCATGCGCGCCGCCGTCAATGAGCACCGCAAGCACCGCGGCCTCGCCCCGCTGACGGCCAGCGAATTCCTCAAACTCATGCGCGACAAGCGCGCCATAGTCGAGCTCGACAACAAGCTGGCCAACCGCAGCGTCAATGAGGGATTCTCGGGGGGAGAGAAGAAGCGCAACGAGATATTCCAGATGGCAATGCTCGAACCGTCGCTCGCCATCCTCGACGAGACCGACTCGGGCCTCGACATCGACGCGCTGCGCATCGTGGCCGACGGGGTGAACAAGCTCAAGCGGCCCGACACGAGCGTCATCGTCATCACACACTACCAGCGCCTGCTCGACTACATCAAGCCCGATGTCGTCCACGTCCTCTACAAGGGGCGCATAGTCAAGACCGACGGCCCGCGGCTGGCTCTCGAACTGGAGGAGAAGGGCTATGACTGGATCAAAAAAGAACTGGGCGAATAAACCACTGCAATGATGAACGTAGCACCAGAGAAGCAATACACCGACCTCTACCGCGAGGCGCGCGGCCTGCTCGCCGCACATTCGCCGGCAGTGATGGACGCCGTGCGCGACGAGGCATTCGCCACATTCTGCGCCAAAGGCTTCCCCACGACAAAGGATGAGGCCTACAAGTACACCGGCCTCGGCCCGTCATTCGCTCCCGACTATGGGCTCAACCTCGCCCGCCGCCCGCTGGCCGCAGACCCCTATGCGGCATTCCGCTGCGATGTGCCCAACCTGAGCACGTCACTCTTCTTCGTCGTCAATGACACGCTCTGCGCCTCGCCCGAGCATCTGGCAGCCCTCACGCCCGGGGTGGTGCTGACGAGCCTCGCCGATGCAGCCGTGCGCTTCCCGGACATCGTCGGGCGGCATTACGGCCGGCTGGCAGCACAGGACGACGCCCTGACGGCATTCAACACGGCCTTTGCCGAGGACGGCGTCTTCCTCTACGTCCCCGACGGCGTGGTGATGGACAAGCCCCTGCAGCTCATCAACGTCATGAGCGCCGGCGCAGACATGATGGCCGTCCGCCGCCTGCTCGTCGTCATCGGCGACCGCGCCTCGGCCAAGCTGCTCGTCTGCGACCATGCCGACGGCGACAAGAGATACCTCTCGACGCAGGTGGCCGAGATATTCGTCGGGCGCGACGCGGTCTTCGACTATTATGAACTCGAGGAGACTACCCCCGCCAACACCCGCGTGGCCAACACCTATATCCGTCAGGCCGCCGGCTCCAACGTGCTGGCCAACGGCGTGACACTCACCTGCGGCACGACGCGCAACCACCTGTCGGTAGAGCTCGCGGGCGAGGGCGCAGAGACCATGCTCGGCGGCATAGCCACGCTCGACGCACGGCAGCATCTGGACAACAACACCCTCATCACCCACCGTGTGCCGCGCTGCACGAGCCGCGAGCTCTTCAAGTATGTCGTCGATGACGAAGCCGTGGGAGCCTTCGCCGGCAAGGTGCGTGTCGAGCCCGGGGCGCAAAAGTCAGTCTCGCAGCAGACCAACAAAAACATCTGCCTCACCCGCGCCGCACGCATGTACGCGCAGCCACAGCTCGAGATCTATGCCGACGACGTGCAGTGCAGCCACGGGGCCACCGTGGGGCAGCTCGACGAGGCGGCAGTCTTCTACATGCGCCAGCGCGGGCTGTCGCACAAGGAGGCCGTCACGCTGCTCATCAACGCTTTCGTAAACGAAGTCATCGACCACCTGCGCATGGACGCACTCAAGGAGAGGCTGCACCTGCTGGTCGAGAAACGGTTCCGCGGCGAGCTCGGCGCGTGCCGCACATGCCGCAAATGCAAATAAAACAGACCCGAAAGACCATGCTCGACGTAAACAGACTGAGGGAAGACTTCCCCATACTCTCCAAGGCCGTCTATGGCCGCCCGCTCGTCTACCTCGACAACGCCGCCACGACGCAGAAGCCCCGGCAGGTAGTCGAGGCGATGGTGGACGAATACTATTCGGCCAACGCCAACGTCCACCGCGGCGTGCACTTCCTCTCGCAGCAGGCCACCGAGATGCACGAAGCCGCACGCGAGGCCGTGCGCGCCTTCATCGGGGCAGGCAGCCCCGATGAGATAGTCTTCACGCGCGGCACCACCGAGAGCATCAACCTCGTCGCCACGTCGTTTGGCGAAGCATTCATGCGCGAGGGCGACGAAGTCATCATCACCGCCATGGAGCACCACAGCAACATCGTGCCGTGGCAGATGCTCGCCGCACGGCGCGGCATCAAGGTGCGCGTGGCACCGGTCAATGACGACGGCACGCTCGACCTCGACGCCCTCTGCGGGCTGATGAACGGCCGCACGCGACTCGTGGCCATCACCCACGTGTCCAACGTGCTGGGCACCGTCAATCCCGTGGCCGACGTCATCGCCGCGGCCCACAGCCGCGGCATAGCCGTGCTCATCGACGGGGCGCAGGCCGTGGCGCACCTCAAGGTGGACGTCAGCGCGCTGGATGCCGACTTCTATGTCTTCTCGGGACACAAGATATTCGCCCCCACGGGCATCGGGGTGCTCTATGGCAAACGGTGCTGGCTCGATGGCATGCCGCCCTATCAGGGAGGGGGTGAAATGATAAGCCACGTGACATTCGACCACACGGAATACAACACACTGCCCTACAAGTTCGAGGCCGGCACGCCCGACTATGTCGGCAGCCACGCCCTCGCCGTGGCCCTCGGCTATGTGTCGTCTGTCGGCCTCGACGCGATAGCCGCCCACGAGCACGCCCTGACGCGCCGCGCCATCGACCGCCTGTCGGCCATCGGCGGCGTGCGCATCTATGGC
>DWUP01000077.1 GCA_020012075.1 Candidatus Avibacteroides avistercoris | reverse complement strand
CACCGAGCCGACGGACGAATATGAGGAGGTGCTGCTCTCATGCCGCTCGGGTGACGTGGCGATGTATGAAAATCCCGTCTATGGCAACGGCATCACAGCTACCGCCTCGCAGGACAGTGCACACATTTATGCCGCCGATGGCGTGCTGCACGTCGAGATGGGCGCCGATGGGGACTATCGCATCGGCATCTATGACATGGCGGGCACGGAGGTGACGACTGTGGCATTCACCGGGCAGACACTCTCCCACCCACTCACGGGACTGCCCCACGGGGTCTATGCCGTGACCGTCAGCGACGGCAACGGCAATGCCGTCGGGCATGGCAAGGTGGTCCGTTGAACCGCCGGTAATACATATAAGATTGAGGCCTCCCGCAACGTCATTGACATGGGGAGGCCTCAATTGCATAGTCCGGCACGTGGACTCAACATGGCAAACTCATTTGTTTGGCAGGCACGAACAGGCATATTGAATAATTTCTTAATTTTGCATCCTATTAATCACAACCAACGAAACGACAAACAAACACGATATGGCTATCGAACTGAAAAACCTGACCAAACGCAGCGAAAACTATTCGCAATGGTACAACGACCTTGTGGTCAAGGCCGACCTCGCAGAGCAATCACCTGTCCGTGGATGTATGGTCATCAAGCCCTACGGCTATGCCATCTGGGAGAAGATGCAGCACATCCTCGACTCCAAATTCAAAGAGACGGGGCACGTCAATGCCTACTTCCCCCTGCTCATCCCCAAGTCCTACCTCAGCCGTGAGGCAGAGCACGTCGAGGGATTTGCAAAGGAATGCGCCATTGTGACACACTACCGTCTCAAGAATGCTCCCGACGGCAGCGGCGTAATCGTAGACCCCGAAGCCAAGCTCGAAGAGGAACTCATCATCCGCCCAACGTCTGAAACCATCATCTGGAGCACATACAAGAACTGGATACACTCCTACCGCGACCTGCCGATACTGTGCAACCAATGGGCAAACGTAATGCGATGGGAGATGCGCACGCGCCTGTTCCTCCGCACGGCTGAATTCCTCTGGCAAGAGGGTCACACAGCACACGCCACGCAAGAGGAGGCTGAAGCCGAGGCACGCCGCATGCTCGAAGTCTATGCCGACTTTGCCGAGAATTACATGGCAATGCCAGTCATAAAAGGTGTAAAGTCAGCCAACGAACGATTTGCCGGTGCACTCAACACTTACACCATCGAAGCACTGATGCAAGATGGCAAGGCGCTGCAATCCGGCACCTCGCACTTCCTCGGGCAAAACTTCGCCAAGGCTTTCGACGTGCAATTTGTAGATAAGAACAATAAGCTCGACTACGTCTGGGCTACGTCATGGGGAGTATCGACGAGGCTCATGGGTGCACTCATCATGTCACACTCTGATGACAACGGCCTCGTGCTGCCACCACACCTCGCACCGATACAAGTGGTCATCGTGCCCATCTATAAGAACAACGAACAGTTGCACCACATTGACGAACGTGCCAATGCCATTGCAGCGACATTACGCTCGATGGGCATAAGTGTCAAATATGACAATGCCGACAACAAACGCCCGGGATTCAAGTTCGCAGACTACGAACTCAAAGGTGTACCCGTGCGCCTCGTGATTGGTGCGCGCGACCTTGAGAGAGGCGAGATAGAAGTGATGCGCCGCGATACTCTCGAAAAGAGCACACGTCCCATCGAAGGCATTGAAGAGTATGTCAAGGATCTGCTCGAAGAGATACAGAAAAACATCTATACCAAGGCTCTCAAGTTCCGCGACAAACAGACCATCACAGTGGACACCTACGATGAATTTAAAGAGAAAATCGAAGAAGGTGGATTTATCCTCGCACATTGGGATGGGACGACCGAGACCGAACTTAAGATCAAAGACGAGACGAAAGCTACCATCCGCTGTATCCCGTTTGACGGTGACACCACACCCGGCAAGTGCATGGTGACAGGACGTCCGTCGGCACGCCGGGTACTCTTCGCCCGTGCCTATTGAGACACGCGGCGTGAAACGATACATCAAGGGCGGCAAGGCTTGTGACCTTGCCGCCCTTGTCTTTTATCTTGATGCCGCCACGTCAGAACGGCAGATCGTCATCGCTCTCGGCCTGCTGCTGTCCCACAGGAGGCATAGGCGGGATGTCATCTGCGCTGATGGCAGGTGCTTGCACGGGCTGCTGCTGTGCGGCATCGGTCACGCGCTCGACCTTCCATGCACGGATGTCATTATACCAACGCCCGTTGTACTCGCGTGCATCGATGTCAAACGACACATTGAGTTCTTCGCCAAGCTGTATATTGAACTGGTCAATCTTGTCACTCCACAGATTGAAACACATCTTGCGGGGATATTGGTCATGGTTTTCGATTACATATTCCTGCTTCTTCCACTCATTGCCATTGGCCTTGCTTATGCCTTTCTGCAATGGCATGACCGCTATGATTTTACCTCTGAAATCCATGTTCTGTTTATCTACTATGTTTGATTATTGATTCTTAGTGCGAAGATAAGACAAATATCCCAACCTCCCCGACTCACGTCTCTTTTATTTTTCACTTCATTACAGACGCGGCACATCAGGCATATTTGAGATGCCGTGGATGTCGCACCGGGTGGTATGGCGTTGTCGCTCATCCACAGCATCCTTTGCCCTTCCCGCCCGTTCTGCCGCGCAACTTGCAGTCAGACGTGCAGCCGTCGCACGGGGACTTCCCCTTGCGGTGTGAGAAGAAGCGGCCAAAGTGCAGCACTGCCCAGACGACACATGCCACGACGATGGCACAGACTGCGATGTCCTGCCACATACTCATAAGGTTCAGACAAAGAGGCTGCCCACCTGATAGACGACAAATGTCACTATCCATGCCAGCAACGTCGTATATACTACCGTGAACAATGCCCATCGCCACCGGCCGGATTCCTCGCGGATGGCCGCTATCGTAGCGACACAAGGGAAGTAGAGCAATACGAACAACATATAACAAAAGCCGACAAGCGGTGTGATGCCCAGCCGGGATGTCCAGCCCTCGCCATCGACTTCAGCCTCGTTGTTATAGAGCACGCTCAGCGAACTGACGACCAGCTCCTTGGCTCCTGCGCCCGACAACAGCCCCACGCCAAGCTGCCAATCGAACCCAAGCGGACGTATGGCCGGCTCGATGGCCTTGCCAATCTTGCCGATATAGCTGTTTTCCTGCTGCTCGGCCGGCGTAACATAGGCCTCATTGCGCGGATAATATCCGAGAAACCAGATGACAATCGATGCCACGAGGATGATGCCACCCATCTTTTTGAGATATTGCCTGCCTTTCTCCCACGTGTGGCGGAAGATGGATTTGGCCGTAGGCATGCGGTACGGGGGCAATTCCATGACAAACGGAGTGTCCTCGCCACGTATGACGAATCGGGTGAAGAGGCGCGCCATGACTACAGACATCGCTATGCCTATGAGATACATGCCAAACAATGCCAGACCGCTATGCTTGGGGAAAAATGCACCGGCAAACAGAATGAACAGCGGCAGTCGTGCACTGCACGACATCAGCGGCACGATAAGCATCGTGACGAGGCGTGTCTTGGGGCTCTCGATGGTGCGTGTCGCCATGACAGCCGGCACGTTGCAGCCGAATCCCATCAGCAATGGGATAAACGACTTGCCGTGCAGCCCCATCTTGTGCATTATCTTGTCCATGATGAATGCCGCGCGGGCCATATAGCCTGAGTCCTCCATGATCGAGATGCAGAAGTATAGGATGAGGATGTTGGGGAGAAACACGATGACAGCCCCGACGCCGCCGATAACTCCATCGACCAGCATGTCCTTGACCGGTCCGGCCGGCAAGGCCGACGACACGAGGTCACTGAGACGTGCCACGAGCCATTCGATCCATTGCATCGGATAGTCGCCAAGGATAAACGTGCACTCAAACATCACAAACATTATCAAAAAGAATATCGGGTATCCCCACACGCGGTGTGTGAAGAGCATGTCGAGCAGCTTGGTCATCTGCCGTCCGTCCTGACGGTGCTTCTCGCGGTAGGTTTCCTTCAATGCACCGGAGATAAAGCCATATTTTGCATTGGTGATGGATGCCTCACAGTCCTCGTTGAGGATGGATGAAATGCGTGCCTCCTCACGGTCACGCACTGAGAGGACCTCACCCGAATTGGGCAACGACATGATGATGGCCTCCACGTCGCGGTCATGTTCGAGAGCCTTGATGGCAAGGAAACGCGTCGAATAGCGGTCACGCAATGCCTGATTTCTCTTCAGTTCCACTTGGATAGCCGCTATTCCCTGCTCTATCTCCGTGCCATGGTTGATGTGGATATGGCGCGAAATGCGCGGTCCGTCCTCACTGCGGTCTGCCTGCATCCCATAGTCGTGGTCCTTGACAAACTTGCGGTGCCAGTCGATCATCCCCTTTTCGATGTCGGCATTCATCTTGCCGTCGGCATCTATGAAATCAGCTCCTTCATAAAGCTCTATGATCGTGTGGAAGAGGTTGTCTATACCTTCGCCACGCCGGCACACGGTCGGCACCATCGGCACGCCGAAGAGGCGGCTCAGCTGCACGTTGTCGAGACGGCTGCCGCTCTTCTCAAGCTCGTCATACATATTCAGTGCCACGACGAGACGGACGTTCATGTCGATAAGTTCGGTGGTGAGATAGAGGTTGCGCTCCAGATTGGACGCATCGACGACATTGATGATCACATCGGGCGTTTCCTCGACGATATGCTTGCGCACGTATATCTCCTCGGGCGAATAGGCCGACAACGAATAGGTGCCCGGCAGATCGACTATCTTGAAGTGGTAGCCCTGAAAGTCGAAGTATCCCTCCTTGGCATCCACCGTCACGCCGCTGTAATTGCCCACATGTTCGTGTGCCCCCGAAGCGAGGTTGAAGAGCGAAGTCTTGCCGCAGTTGGGATTGCCGACCAATGCCACATTGATTTGCTTGCGCTGGTTGGCGGCGATAGTGGCGAGCTCCTTTTCCTCGACCACCGTCGGCGCATAGTTGCCATCGTCGGTGCGCAGCAGCTCGTCGTTGAGAGCCACATCGTCACGCGAGACGACCTCGATCATCTCAGCCTCTGACCGGCGCAGAGAGATTTCATATCCCATTATCCTGTATTTGACCGGATCTTTCAAAGGCGCATTGAGCAGCACCTCGACACTCTTGCCCTTAACGAAACCCATCTCGACTATACGCTTGCGGAATCCACCATGCCCCAAGACTTTTACGACGACACCCTTGTCACCCGTCTTCAACTCAGATAAACGCATAATACCTCTATAATTTTTGCGCAAAAGTAGACTATTGGACAATAAATGCAAAAGCCACGCACCTTTTATGTCGCCCGCCGGGCAGAGATTACCTACATGTAGGTATGAGCAGCAATCGCCGGAGCGGCACACACCGGTGCCCCGGCAGCATACGACCCTGCGGCCCGTGGCATACTATGCTATTGCAACAGGGTCAGACCCCACAGCCCGCGGCATACTATGCCATCGCACACAGGGTCAGACCCCACAGCCTCATCCATGCGGGCACACCGGCGACGGCACACCACCGGCACGGCGGCATGGATACACGGCGCTATGACAGATGACGGCATGACAGACACCGCACCGGCATGCCGTCAGCCGCGACGACAAGCGATGCACGGCAACACAGGCAGATAATCATCTGCATTCTAAGGAATTAAAAAAACTAAAATCCGTTAATCAGTTTACTTTTGTCGTAACTTTTAGCTCAAAAAGAATAGACTTTCATATATTTGCAAAATCTTTAGCAACATCAGGGCCTTAGCCCTCTGACAGAGATATGGAGAAAACTAAGCAAGACTTTCTATTGCTGGCAGCCAACGCCTCACTCGAAGCGGGACGGGCAATAATGGCAGTCTATGACAATAAGGAAGCCGACTTCCACATAGAGTTGAAGCCCGACGACTCGCCACTCACCGTGGCCGACAAGGAGTCCAACAGGATAATCGTCCCGCGTCTGAGCACCACCGGCCTGCCGGTGCTCAGCGAGGAAAGCAAGATAGTGCCATACGAAGAACGGCAATCATGGCAAAAGCTATGGATAGTAGACCCGCTCGACGGGACAAAAGAGTTCATCAAGCGAAATGGTGAATTCACCGTAAACATAGCATTGGTCGAGAGCCACACACCGGTGATGGGAGTCATCTATGTGCCGGCACTCAAAGAGCTCTATTGGGGCATCGTGGGGCATGGAGCAGGCAAAATCACACAATGCGGATACGACCGGCCATTTGCCGACACCGGCTCACTGCTCAACGCAAGCACACCCCTGCCATGCAAAAGGGACGGCCGAGGCATGGTAGTCGTGGCATCACGCTCGCACCTCAACGACGCGACACAGCAATTCATCAATGACCTCGCATCCCGCCATGGCGATATCTCGACGGTGTCAAAAGGCAGCTCACTGAAGTTCTGCCTCGTAGCCGAAGGCAATGCCGACATATATCCCCGCTTCGCTCCGACGATGGAATGGGACACGGCAGCCGGCCAAGCCATAGCAATGGCCGCAGGGTGCAAGGTGACACTCGCCGACATGTCTGGGACACTCTCCTACAACAGAGCCGACCTCCTCAATCCATCTTTTATAGTCTACAATTCAAAACTCAACTTAGGAACACGATGACTTTCCAAATGATATTTGTCCTGCTCGGACTGGCAGGCATGGTCACGGCACTCATACTCGACAAGATGCGCCCGGGCATCGTCCTCCTCTCGGTGGTGGCCCTGTTTATGGTCGCAGGGATACTGACCCCCAACGAGGTGGTCGCCGGCTTCAGCAACAAAGGCATGATCACTGTGGCATTGCTGTTCCTCGTCAGCGAGGGCATCAGACAGAGCGGAGCCATAGCAGCATTCATCAGAAAACTCCTGCCACAAGGCAAGACAAGCGTGTCCAAAGCACAATTGAGGATGCTGCCGGCCATCAGTTTCATCTCAGCATTCCTCAACAACACACCTGTGGTGGTAATATTTGCCCCAATCATAAAAAACTGGGCAAAAAAAGTAAACCTGCCCTACACGAAATTCCTCATACCACTCTCCTACGCCACCATCCTCGGCGGCATGTGCACCCTCATCGGCACATCGACCAACCTCGTGGTGCACGGCATGATACTCGAATCGACAGGCAGCGAAGCCGCCACGCTTTACCCTGAAGCATTCAAAGGACTGTCAATGTTTGAACTGACCAAGGTCGGCATACCCGTGACAATCATCGGAATAATCTATATGCTCATAGCTTCCAAGCGGCTTTTGCCCAATGAACGCAAGGACATTGTAGAGGAAGAGGCCGAAGAAAACGAAGAAAAGCCGCAGCACACAGTCGAGGTAGTGTTGGCCTCACGCTTCCCGGGATTGAACAAGAGACTCCGAAACTTCGACTTCAAACGTCACTACGGCGCAGAAGTAAAGGAAATAAGGCACAGCGGAATGTCCATCACCAAAGACATCAACAACACCGTCCTCCACGAAGGAGACACCCTTGTGCTCATCACCGACGACTCCTTCATCCCGACTTGGAAAGACTCATCAGTATTCTCGGTAATAGCAAATGGCAAGGATATAGAAGAAACCCGCTCCCCTAAATGGAAGAAGTGGCTGGCTCTCGGCCTGCTGCTTATGATGATCATAGGCGCCACGATCGGCGAGCTGCCACTCATCAAAGAGACATTCCCCAATGCAAACTTCGACATGTTCTTCTTCGTGCTCATAGTCTCGGTCGTAATGGCTTGGTTCAAGCTCTTCCCTGCAAAGAAGTATACCAAATATATATCATGGGATGTCCTCATCACCATAGCATGTGCCTTCGCCATCAGTAAGGCGATGGAAAATTCAGGGTTTGCCGGGCTCGTCGCAGAATTTATAATCAACTCGGCCGGAGCACTCGGCCCATGGGGGACACTGGCAGTCCTGTTTATCATCACAATGCTCTTCACCGAGCTACTGACCAACAATGCGGCAGCTGCCCTCGCATTCCCCCTTGCACTGGAAATATCATCACAGATGAATGTCAATCCCATGCCGTTTTTCATCGTTATATGTATCGCGGCATCAGCCAGCTTCTCAACCCCCATCGGCTACCAGACAAACTTGATTGTCCAAGGATTCGGCAACTATAAATTCACGGATTTTGTCAAGTTTGGCTTCCCGCTCAACATCCTGACATTCATAGTGACGGTGACTTTGGTCCCTCTGTTCTGGGATTTTTAAGCTAATACGAAAGACAAATACAAGTTTGACAGTGAAAGAAAACGACAGAGACATATACCCGGTATTTGACCGTATGCTCACAAGGGCCGACAAAGAGAGACTGCTCGGCCAACACGGACTTATGATATGGTTTACAGGCCTGTCCGGGTCAGGCAAGAGTACCATCGCAATAGCCCTTGAGCGCGAGCTGCACGAGCGCGGGATTTTGTGTCGCATCCTCGACGGAGACAATGTGCGCAGCGGTATCAACAACAACTTAGGGTTCAGCGAGGAAGACCGTGTGGAGAATATACGCAGGATAGCCGAAGTGTCCAAACTGTTTGTGGACACCGGCATAGTGACTATTGCAGCATTCATCAGCCCCAGCAACACTCTGCGCCGGATGGCTGCATCAATAATAGGAGAGACAGATTTCATAGAAGTATATGTAGACACCCCACTGTCAGTCTGCGAACAACGCGACGTGAAAGGACTGTATAAAAGAGCAAGAAACGGAGAAGTGAAGAACTTCACAGGCATATCCGCGCCGTTTGAAGCACCCGAACATCCGGCATTGAGACTCGACACGTCACGTCTCACCATCGGGCAGTCGGTAGACAAACTGCTCGGGCTAATCTTGCCAAAGATTAATAAAACCACGAAATAAATATTATAAGAGATAGATTATGGCTGAAGAATACAAACTGAGTCATCTGAAGCAACTCGAAGCAGAATCAATACACATCATCCGCGAAGTAGCATCAGAATTTGAAAACCCTGTGATGCTCTACTCCATAGGCAAAGACTCCTCTGTCATGGTGAGACTGGCTGAGAAAGCGTTTTATCCGGGCAAAGTGCCATTCCCATTGATGCATATTGACTCTAAATGGAAATTTAAAGAAATGATTCAGTTCCGCGATGAATACGCCAAGAAATATGGATGGAACTTAATCGTGGAATCCAACATGAAAGCATTTGAAGAAGGCGTAGGACCTTTCACCCACGGCAGCAAGGTGCATACAGACCTGATGAAGACACAAGCACTGCTGCACGCGCTGGACAAATATAAATTTGATGCCGCATTCGGCGGTGCAAGACGCGACGAAGAGAAATCAAGGGCAAAGGAAAGAATATTCTCTTTCCGCGACCGTTTCCACCAATGGGATCCCAAAAACCAGCGGCCGGAATTGTGGGATATCTACAACACACGCATCAACAAGGGCGAGAGCATACGCGTTTTCCCGCTATCAAACTGGACGGAACTCGATGTATGGCAATATATCAGAATAGAAAAAATACCAATAGTCCCGCTCTATTTTGCCAAAGTCAGGCCTTGTGTCGAAATAGATGGCAATCTGATAATGCCTGATGACGACCGCCTGCCCGAAAAATACAGGGACAAAATACAAATGAAGAAAATACGGTTCCGCACACTCGGATGCTGGCCACTGACAGGAGCCATCGAGTCAGAAGCCGACACAATAGAAAAAATAGTCGAAGAAATGATGACTACCAACAAGTCTGAACGCACGACACGTGTCATTGACTTCGATCAAGAATCGAGCATGGAACAAAAGAAACGCGAAGGATATTTCTAAAACCAAGGAGAAAGACAGATTATGGCAGACAATATAAATAATGCACCAAAACAGACCATAGAAGAATTTCTGGCCAACGACGAAAAGAAAGATTTGTTGCGCTTCCTGACGGCAGGCTCTGTAGACGATGGCAAATCCACATTGATCGGACGCCTTCTGTTTGACAGCAAAAAGATATATGAAGATCAGCTTGACGCATTGGAGCGTGACAGCAAACGCATCGGCAACGCAGGCGAACACATAGACTATGCACTACTGCTCGACGGACTAAAAGCAGAGCGTGAACAAGGCATAACCATTGATGTCGCTTACCGATACTTCTCTACCAACAAACGGAAATTCATCATCGCAGACACTCCGGGACACGAACAATACACCCGCAACATGATAACGGGAGGATCGACGGCCAACCTCGCCATCATCCTCGTCGATGCACGTACAGGGGTCATCACACAGACCAAGCGCCACACTTACCTCGTCTCGTTGCTCGGTATAAAGCACGTAATCTTGGCTGTCAATAAAATGGACCTTGTCGGATATTCAAAGGAGCGCTTCGATGAAATAGTCGATGACTACCTCCGCTTTGTAACTCCGCTCAACATCCCCGACGTACGTTGCATCCCTCTGTCCGCACTCGAGGGTGACAATGTCGTATCAAAGTCTGACAACACCCCGTGGTATGACGGTCCTGCTCTCCTCGATTTCCTCGAGTCGGTGCATATCGACAGCGACCAGAACTATAAAGATTTCCGCTACCCGGTACAGTATGTGCTGCGTCCCAACCTCGATTTCCGCGGATTCTGCGCCAAAGTGGCATCCGGAGTCATACACAAAGGCGATGAAGTAATGGCATTGCCATCAGGGAAAAAAAGCCGCGTCAAAAGAATAGTGACCCATGACGGAGACTTGGATTATGCTTTCCCTCCGCAATCAGTGACCCTGACTCTCGAGGATGAAATAGATGTGTCACGTGGAGAGATGCTCGTGCATCCAGACAATCTGCCCACAGTCTCACGCAGTTTTGAGGCAATGCTCGTATGGATGGACGAAGAAGACATGGATGTCAATAAACAATTCTTCATCAAGCAGACCACCAACACGACACGTGCCCGCATCGACGGTATAAGATACAAGGTCGATGTCAATACGATGGAGCAATCGAATACTTCATTCCTAAGGCTTAATGAAATAGGCAAGGTAGTCATCACAGCCAGCAAACCGCTGTTCTTTGACAAATACGAGGACAATAAAAACTGCGGTTCATTCATATTGATAGACCCTATAACCAACAACACATCGGCAGTAGGAATGATCACCGACAAGGTCAATACCTCAGACCTGTTCTCTACGATTACTGAAGAAGACCGCAAGAAGATGCTTGCCGGCGAATCGCTTGTCACAGAGCAACAGTGGCGTGACAGAATCAACCAGCAAGGCATCGTCTATTGGGTAACAGGAGAAGACAAAAAACAACGCCGCGAACTTGTCTACACGTTGGAACGCCGCCTTTATGACATTGGTAAATATGTCTGCAAACTGACTCTCGACTGCATCGGCCTCGAGAACATGACATCACGCGACTTGGCCACAATAGCACACCAGCTGGCCAAGAAAGGAATAGTCGTGATATGCACAGGCACAGGACTTGACATTAATGTAGCACATCCTGAATTCGTAAGTCTGCACATCAAGGGCGAGGATGACGACGCACGCGACTACACACACAACGAAACGGTCATCAACCCCAAAGAGATGGCTCAATCAATCGAAGACCTTATCAACAAACTCAACTGAAATCATGGGACTTCTCGAATTCAATAAATTGCCGATAAACACACTTGTCGGTGCAGATTGGCAAACCTTCAAGAGCATCACCCAAGGGCGCGAAATCGACAAGGGATACAGGGGCAAATACCGTTTGACAAAAATGGTATGCCGGCTGCTGAGCACGCTTACCCCAATACAGGAGAAGCGCTACCGCAAGACACTGGCCGACAAACCGCTCGAGCATGACCCAGTGTTTATCCTCGGGCATTGGCGCAGCGGGACGACATTCGTGCACAACGTATTCTCCTGTGACAAGCATTTCGGCTATAACACGACCTACCAGACAGTGTTCCCGCACCTGATGATGTTCGGGCAAGACTTTTTCAAACGGACGATGTCATGGCTGATGCCTGACAAACGCCCGACTGACAACATGGAACTGGCCGTGGACCTGCCGCAGGAAGAGGAGTTTGCACTGTCCAACATGATGCCCTACACCTATT
>DWUP01000076.1 GCA_020012075.1 Candidatus Avibacteroides avistercoris | reverse complement strand
GGGATAGTAGCTGTGCGCCTTACGCTGGCAGTTATAGCCATAGAACTCGTCGAAGCCCATCTCGTTTGGTTCACCTACCGAACCGGGATATCCCATGCCCCACTTGCCGAAGCAACCGGTGGCATAGCCCTGCTGCTGGAACAGCATGCCCAGCGTCTCGACTTCGGGGTCAAGCGGCTCCTGCCCCTCGGGCTGTATCTCTTTGTTGCCGCGTATCTTGGTGTGCCCGGTGTGCTGTCCCGTCATGAGCGAAGCACGCGACGGTGCACTCACGGCGGTCGATGCATAGAATTGGGTGAACGACATCCCCTCATTGACCATGCGGGTGAGGTTGGGGGTGGAGATCATCTGCTGGCCGTAGGCCTCGATGTCGCTGTAGCCCATGTCGTCGCACAAGAGATATATCACGTTGGGCCTTTCGGATGTGCCTGCGCCTTGCGCCATGCACGCCGCCGATGTGAGGAACATTCCCCACGAGAGGCTCAAAAGTCTGTTTCTATCCATTTCGATTGATTGTTTATGTGATTTATGTCGGTCAAATTATGTCTCGCACTGTGGCTTTCAGTCCACATCAATGCATTTCACAGCCACCCGGCCGCCTGAAGTCTCCACGACGACGAGGGCAAACCGCTCCATGCTGCCCAGACGTGCGGTCATCCCGGCATCAGCCGCGGCAAACGATGCGATGAGCTGTCCCGAGAGGTTGTAGACACGCACCGTGCAGGGTGCAGGCAGCCCGCTCAGGCTCAGTTCCCCGTCATCGAGGCGTGCGGCGACAGATGCATTGTCGTCGGTACTTTCTATCCCTGTGCCCGGTCCCGGGTCAGGCTCGGTCACTTCCACTTCGGTGAAATACCATCCCGAGCCGGTGCCGATACCGGCGTTGTAGAGGACTATCCTCCATGTCCCGTCCTGTGCATTGAGGAGACGGTCGCTGATGCCTTCATACATGATCGACCAGCTCCCGTTGTCGGCACCGCTGTTGGCAATCATGAATCGTGAGCCCTCCGCACCGCAATCCAATGGCGATGACTCCAGCTCATTGACACCCTCTATCATCAAGCCGCTGCCCTTATTGACGATATAGACCATGCCGTCGCCCGCATCCTCGAGCCTCCAGAGAAACTTGTCTGTCGTGTCGGCCGGCTTCTCAGCACGCAGGGCCGTAGTGTAGGTGTCGTCTATGTCCGTGTCGTAAGCCATATAACGGTCACGACGGTTGGCATCGGTGTGGGCATTCATAATCTGATACCACACGGGGTCGTCCTCGGTACTGACCTCCGGGGCGACAGGCCCGGGGACCGAAAACATGGCAGTCAGGTGCACGCTTTCGCTCACGACGAATGTATAGGCCGTGTCAGTACTGACCGTCTCACCGCCGAGACGCCAGCCGTCGAATGTGACTTCCTTGTCCGAGGTGCGGTCGGCGACGGCCACCACGGTGACCTCCGTCCCCTTGTCATAGCGTCCGTCGGCATTCGGGGCAGTCTCGACGTAGGCAGTCCCGTATCTGGTGTCAGACGACGAGACGCTGACATAGCAGTCATCCCGCTCCTCGCCCTCGAGGACATATATGACGAAGTCATAGGTCCTGCCCTGTGACATCGAGGCATCGGCACCCGACGGGGCAGACTGCTCGATGCGCACCCTGACGCGCGTCTTGCCGAGAGCGGCATCTGCCGGCACGACAAGGGTCTGTGTGACTGTCCGCGAAGAGGCGTCGATGACAGGCTCCTGTCCTGCCGCCTCATAGGCTCCGTCACGATTCCAGTCGGTCCATGCCGTCACACTCAGCGACGAGGGGTCGCCATTGGTAGTCAGCACGAGGTCAAAAGCCGCGTCGCGCATCACGAGCGAAGTCTGCCGCGAGACGACGACAAACGACTTGGACGGTGCCGAAGCAGCCATATAGCCGAGGGGATAATCGACGGCGTCACCCGATGTGACTGCCGACGTGATATATGCCGAGCCCGACGAGCCCGCCGGCATCATATAGACAGGGCTTGACGGCGACATGCGCCCGAGTCTGACCATTGTCTCAAACGGGTCATCGACGATATATCCCGAGTCGCTTGTCGGCGGTTCGGGGTCCACACCGGGATCGGGGTCAGGCTCTGTGCCGCCCTCTATCTCAAGCGGCACAAAGAACCATCCGCTCGCTTGATGTGCGCCGGCATTATAGACGGTCACGCCATATTCATTGCCCGTCACCGAGCCGTCCATGGCGTTGAGATAGGCATGGACGCCCGTGCGCCCCGCCCAGTCGAGGACATATTGCAGGTCGGCACAGTCACTCTGCCCCGTCGATGCACTCGTCATGAGCTGCCAAGCCGAGCCGTCGGCCTGCATCAGCAATTGGGTGTTGGCAGTCTCCTCGGCGCCTGCGGGGACAAAGACCCCGAGGCCGTCATAGTGGATGAGGCGCACAGTCCCGTCGCCGGCATCCTCCAGACGCCAAGCATAGTCAGTCACGTCAGACAGCCCGTCCAGCCCCTGCGCGTGCTGAGCCGTGGCAAGGCGGCTGCCGTCATAGTAAATGTAGCGGTTCTGCCTGTCAGACGCACTGAGGTGCGACGACATCATGGCATACCACTGAGGCTCGTCGGCCGTGCTGGTCACAGGCTCGACAGCTC
>DWUP01000075.1 GCA_020012075.1 Candidatus Avibacteroides avistercoris | reverse complement strand
CCATAGGACACGGCTATCTCACGATAGAAACGGTTGAAGCGGAACTGCCCGCCCGGCTGGTCTACGTAGTCGCGGAATGTCCAGACGTTGCCGGCATCGACATAGACTGCCCCTTGCAGTTTCCAGAAGAGCTTGGTGCGGTATTCGACGTTGATGTCGAGCTTGATGTCGCCCGACTGGAGCATGAAGTCAATGTCGCGGCCATTCGATTTGTAGCTGCCCGGCCCGAGGCTGCGCACCGACCAGCCGCGCACGCTGTTGGCACCGCCCGAGAAGTAGCGTTTCTCGAACGGCAGTATCTCGGAGTTGCCGTAGGGATATGCCATCCCGAGGCCGAAGTGGAAGACGAAGGTGTTGCGCTCGTCGATGAAGAAGTTTTTGACGAAGTCGAAGTCGCCCTTGACATACTGGGCATAGGGGATGTTGAATATCGAGTAAACCCCGTCGGTCTTGTCGAAACCGAAGATGCGCGAGATGCCATAGAGCAGGTTGCCCGCACTCTCGACGCCGAAGCGCACGTTATATGAGTCGTTGCCCGCCGAGACGCCCGCTTGCCGCAGCCCGCGGTTGTTGAAAGTCAGGTTGTAGCCCATGCGGAGTATGAAGAGATTCTCATAGCTGTACTTGAGCACCGAGCCTGTCTCCTGATCGAGCTGTGCGCGGAACGAAGGCGAAATCCACGGCACATAGACGTAGTTGATGTCCACAAGGTCGAGGCGGTGGCTGAAGCGCATCCCCCGCGTCCAGCGGTAGCGCCATGACACCGATGCCAGCGTGCGTTCAAACTCGGGACGCAGCTGGCTGCTGTACATCACTGCCACCTCTGACGTGGCCCGCGTGCGGCGTTTGAAGTCCGATGACAGCAGGGGGACGAGCAGGCGGGGGAAGTTGAGCGACGCCTCTACGCCATACTCCGTGTAGTTGTCGTTGAGATAGCCGTCGCTGAGTCCCGAGATGGCTTCGTATGCCCCCCTGAGTTTGAGCGTGAATGTCTCTGACCCACGGAACAGGTTGCGGTGCTGGAATGTCACCGAAGCGGCTGCACCAAGGTCGCCCGCCGAGTTTGTGCCTTCGAGTTCGAGTGACAGGCTCTTTGCCTTGCTTTTGTTGAGCACCACATAGCAGTCGAGTTGCAGCGAGTCGCGTCCCTTGAGTTCGGCGAAGTGTATGCTGGAGCTGCGCAGTGCCGATAACCGCCCGAGTGACTGGTATGTGCGCTGCACCTCGCTGTCGCGATAGGGGTCGCCCGGCTTGATGTAGGTGTTGTCGATGAGCAGCGGCGGCGACACGACAGGCCGTCTCGTGTGGTAGAAGCCGTATCCGCCCTGATTGAAGTAGCCGCCGAGTGTGTCGGACAGCCCGGGCAGGAATGTCACATTCCTGATGCGGTAGCGCGGATGCGGCACGTCGCTCCCGGCAGTGTCTGTGGTGTAGGGGCGTACGCTGCATGTCAGTGCCACGCGGTAGGTGTCGGCCACCGTGTCGGCGGTGTATGTGATGAAGTCCTTGTTGAACTTATAGTAGCCTGCATCGTTGAGCGCGGATGCCATGCGGCTTCTCTCGGCTTCGAGGACGTTGATGTCAAACATCATGCCTTCGTGCAGCAGGGTTGATGCAGAGTTGCGCTTGAGCACTCTTGCCACGGCGGTGTCGGTCACGTCGGTGGTTATCCCGTCGATTACGTATGGTCGTCCTGCATTGATGACATAGTCGAGTGTCATGCGTTTGCCGCGTCTGACAGTGGTGGCGGTACTGACGCGTGCGCGGATATAGCCGAGGTTGCGCACGGCCTTTTCGATTTCAGTGCGTGACTGTTCGGCCTCGCCGCTGTCATAGATGACCGGGGCTTCGCCTATTCGTTTGAGGAATTTGTTGAACAGCCTTGTCGAGTCGCGGCTTGCCAGACTATATGTGTAGAGTGGTATCTTGACGAGGCTGAACCACTTGGAGTTTGGTTTTTGCCTTATGTAAGCCTTCATGTCGTTTCCTTTCACTCCGTGTGTGTCAGATGTGACGCGCACGTCCTCCAACAGGTATTGGCCGTCGGGGACAAACTTGGTCGATGAACATGATGCCAGCAGTGCCAGCAGCGACAGGGCTATGACTTTGGCTGTTTTGGTCATAAGGCTCAATTGGCGTGGCAAAATTAAGCCATTTTTCCTGTCTCCGGCCATTTGCGGCCGGGCATTTGGATGGTCTCATGCCCGATTGGATAAAAAATCTGCGGTGTCAGGAGCAAAAAGGCCATGCACGGCACCTGCAGTGTCGCGCATGGTGTCTCACCACATCGCCGGTACAGGCATGTATGTTATTGCCCAACAGTGCAGTCAGTGGCGACAAAGACATTGGTTAGCACCGTTTCGACGGGGATGGTGGTGCTAATCGCATAGCTCACTCATCGTGTCGCGCCGTGGGGGTGAATGTCGCGGTGACTGGGGTCTGATGCCATGTGGCGCGGGGTAGTATGTTTTTGGTCATGGCATTGTATGCTTTTGGGTATGGCATTGTATGTTTTCAGGTATGGCATCGTATGTTTTGGGGCAAATGTTTGGACGGTGGCGGGCAAACGGTTAGCTTTGTTGTCTGTATGATGCTGCGGCACGGTCCGCGACAATGATGCATGTGATGAGTGATGATGTGAAAGTTTGCTTTGACTATCATTCGCCGGTCGGCCGGCTAAGGCTTGTGGCCGATGACGATGCGTTGCTCTCGGCGGTTTTTGCCGACGATGCGACGGCGGGCGGGTGTGGCTGCGCGTGTCGTGGTGCTGTCATGGCTGAGGCTGTGCGGCAGCTCGATGCATACTTCGACGGGCGGCTGCGTGCCTTTGACTTGCCGCTGCGCATGTGCGGCAGTATCTTCAGGCAGAGTGTATGGGAGGCTCTGCGGGCAATCCCTTATGGCACTACGGCTACCTATGGCGATGTGGCGGGTGTCGTCGGTCGTCCCGGCGCGGCGCGTGCTGTCGGCGGGGCGTGTCATTTTAATCCCTTTGTCATCATCGTGCCTTGTCACCGTGTGGTGTCGGTGGCGCGTGGTGCGTGGTCGGGGTATGCCGGCGGCATAGACCGCAAGCTGTGGCTGCTGGAGTGGGAGAGGAGGAACAGCACATGAGCAGCCGGCTGATGTGTCTTGTGGCGATGCTTGCCGTGTGCGGGTGCATTGACGAGAGTGAGGACGCGAGGCACTCTGTGTCGCCCGGCGAGCGTGTCCCGGCATTTGACGTTGTCGATGACAGCGGCCGCCGATGGACTGCCGATTCGCTATTGGGGCATGTGTCGTTGCTTGCTTTCTTCGACACTCAGTGTCCCGACTGCCAGCATGAGTTGCCTGTGCTTCAGACGGTCTATGATGCACATCGTGTCGCGGATGATTTGTCGCTGCTGTGCATCAGTCGCGCCCAGC
>DWUP01000074.1 GCA_020012075.1 Candidatus Avibacteroides avistercoris | reverse complement strand
CCGATACCCAACCGCCCCGGGGCGGCCGATTTCCGTGTGCTGGGCAATGCCATAGACGGCAGTTCTGAGCCCGGCATCGTCATGGTGGCACGTGACGACAATGCCAACGGCGTGCCGGATGACACGTGGTATGAACTGCGGGGCTCTGAGGCCGCCAATCCTGCGACAGTGCGTGCATACGCGGTGACATATTATCGCCCTGCTTCCGATACCGACCCGGTGCGCTGGACTGACAATATGGGGAGCAGCGGCTACATCGAGCGCACCATACATCCCCAGAGTTTCTATCCCGGGTGGATTGAGGCCGACAGTTTTACGCTGACTGGTACGCGCCTGCCAGACAACGGGTGGTATGATGAGGCTCGCGGGCTCTGGGTGATGTCGTCCTATGCCTTTGGCTATGCCGACAACCTCCCTAATCGTGACGAAGGCAGCTGCATGGATATAGATTGGGCGACCGATGCCGAAGGCAATGCAGTCAGCCTTGATGCAGTGGACTTCGTAAGGATTTATACGGCAGTAAACCAGCAAATACCCACCAATCTCGTTGGTGAACTATCGACAGAGGTGGCAGGCGTAGTCCCCGTTGAGTGATTATGCTCATTACATTTAATGATTTTTTGATATTGGTGCAATGCTCATGCTGTGTGGTAGTGATTAAATGCTTTTATTTGTGAAAGACATTAAATAATCATTTAAATTCCCCGGCTATGAGAAATATTATTTCCTATCGAAAGTCGTTGCTGTTTGCGTTATTGACTTTGTTGCCGTTTGCGCAGGCATCGGCAGCCAACGAAGCTACGGGCTATGCAGTCCTCGGCGGCACACTGTTGTTTGCGGTTCTTTTCGTCGTGATGGTGTTGCACATGGGCTATGTCTTGTTCAAAGGCAAGAGTTATAAACAAGAGTTCACCGCAGACTACTTCCGCGAGAAACGCAGGCTGAAGATCGAGACACTCACCGCTGCCAAGGAAAAGGCAGAGCAGGATGCGCAGGATCCAAAGAACGCGGGCAAGGAGCAACCGGTCATCGTAATCCCCGAGACCGACCCTACCGATGAGGAGGTGGAACAATGCTATGCGTTGCTCGAGGAGGCGTTTGACTGCTGGACGGTCATCAGCGGCGCGGGAGAGGAAGAACTCCGCACTCCCACTAAGATGAAACAAATCCGCAAATCGAAGAAAGCCCTCGACAAGGTTATTGATCTCTGTCCCTACGAAGAGACTGTCATCAACCGGCTCAACGAGTTGTGCCACATAATAAATGTCTCTGAGGAGAGGAGCTTTAACGGATCGAAGATGCTCATCTGGATTTCTGTCATAGTAGGCGTAGTGGGAGCGTTTTTGTCCAAGTCGTGGGAGTTCCCCACATTCCTTGCCAGCGGGCTTGTGCTCTATTGGGTGGCGAGCCGCACACCGCAGTTTCTCATCGAGAAGCGTGCCGAACGCGGCGGGGGCAACATCTTCTCGGGTCTCATCGGCGGAGCTTTTGCAGCCGTGGCTACGGCCAAGACTTACAAGACTGTGACAAAGTGGAGTGACGGTACGACGACGACGGACTATGACAACTCCGAAACGTGGATTTCCATCGTTATTGCCGTAGTGATATGCGTAGTGCTGGCGTGCCTGTTGTACTTCTGGGCGATGCTCAACTATCTGCGCAACTATGTATTCTACTTCTGACCCGTCAGTTGTCATCTGATGATTGAGGCGGCTGTACCTATGTCATGGTACAGCCGCCTCAATCCATTTGGCTCCCGTGGCCGTGATGCCGCGGCTCAGCCGCGCAATGCCTGATCGAGATCGTCGATTATGTCGCGCACATCCTCTATGCCCACAGACAGGCGTATGAGGTCTGGCGCCACTCCCGCCTCACGCAGTTGCTCGTCTGACAGCTGGCGGTGGGTGTGGCTCGCCGGGTGGAGGACGCAGGTCCTTGCGTCGGCCACGTGGGTGACGATGCTGATGAACTTGAGTCTGTCCATGAATGCGATGGCATCCTCACGGCTGCCTTTGAGCCCGAATGCTATCACGCCGCACGTGCCGCCCGGCATATATTTCATTGCGAGGTCGTGGTATTTGTCCCCCTCCAGTCCGGGATAGTCTATCCATGCCACGCGCCCGTTGTCCTTGAGCCATTCTGCCACGCGTTGTGCATTCTGGCAGTGGCGCGGCATCCTGAGGTGCAGTGTCTCCAGCCCGAGGTTGAGCAGGAATGCATTCATCGGCGACTGGCTTGACCCGAGGTCGCGCATCAGTTGTGCCGTGGCCTTGGTGATATAGGCCATTCGGCCGAATTGCTTCGTATAAGTCAGTCCGTGATAGGAGGCGTCGGGGGTCGTCAGGCCGGGAAATTTGTCGGCGTGGGCTTCCCAATCGAAGTTGCCGCTATCGACGATGGCGCCGCCGAGGCTCACTGCGTGGCCGTCCATATACTTCGTCGTCGAGTGTGTCACTATGTCTGCCCCCCATTTTATCGGTTGGCAGTTGATGGGGGTGGCGAATGTGTTGTCTACGATGAGCGGCACGCCGTGGCTGTGGGCCAGACGTGCGAACTTCTCGATGTCGAGCACGTGCATGCCGGGGTTGGACAAAGCCTCGCCGAACATTGCCCTCGTCTCGGGGCGGAACGCCCGTGCGAGCTCTTCCTCGCTGTCATCGGGATTGACGAAAGTGACCTCGATGCCGAATTTGCGCAGTGTCACGCCGAAGAGGTTGAATGTCCCCCCGTAGATGGTCGATGAGCAGACCACGTGGCTGCCCGCCTCGCAGATGTTGATTACGGCATAGAGGTTGGCCGCCTGCCCCGACGAAAGGAGCATCCCCGCCACTCCTCCCTCGAGTGCCGCTATCTTGGCGGCGACGGCTTCGCATGTGGGGTTTTGCAGGCGTGAATAGAAGTAGCCTTGCGCCTCGAGGTCAAAGAGGCGTGCCATCTCCTCGCTGCTCGAATATTTGAATGTCGTACTCTGGTAGATAGGCAGCACGCGCGGTTCGCCGTTGCCCGGCTGCCATCCTCCCTGCACACAGATTGTGCCTTGGTTTAATTGCTTCTCCATTTTCAGTCAGTGTCTTTGATCAGGGCGCAAAGTTATTCAAAGCCCTCCTAACGCTCGCGGCGCACAATGTTTTTTAACTTACGGCACGCAGCCGGCGTCCCCACGCTGTCCGGATAGGGCGTATAAAATGGTCAATAAGTCGCTTTTTGCCCCTCGCGGGCGGACTTTTGCGCCCGCGGATCTTGGCATACTGCCTTTTTAGTCGTTTATTTGCGCATTGAAGCCGGATACAGTGAATTGCAATAATATATGATTATGAAAAAACTAATCCTGACATTGGCGGCCACGGCCGTCGTCACGGCAGCCGTCGCGCAGGACCGCGAGGCACGCCTCCCGGTGCAGAGGCCGGAGCGGGGGTCGATTTCGACCGAGATACAGTTTAATCCCTTCGATCAGGGAGGGCATACTTTCAGTTTGGACGGCATCAAGGCCCGCTTTTTCTTCACCGATCGCGACGCTTTGAGGGCAAAGATCGGCTTCGGCCTTACGACCGACAAGTTCAAGACAGAGTTTGGCGATGCCTCCTATGACAAGCGCCGCATGGGCAATGTCTCTGTCGCGTTGGGCTATGAGCGGCATTTCCCCGTCGCGCAGCGCATAGATTTCTATGTCGGCGGGCAGTTTGAGTTTGCCAAGCACTTTGCCAAGACCAAGGGAAGGGTAGGCGATCAGGAGTTTGAGATTGACAACGCGGCCGTCGAGGTCAGCGACCTGACCGACCCGTTCGCCGCCCTCAGCGAGGACAACCGCGGCTCATCGTCATTCTCGTTTGCCGTGTTGGGCGGCATGGACATATACATCTACCGCGGCCTCTACTTGGGCACAGAGCTTGGGTTTGACTTCAGCGCGTCGAGATTTGACAAGGTCAAGTTCAGCGCGCCGGGCTATCCCGAGCGGCAGACGGGCGACACGGCACGCAAGCTCGACATAGGCTTCTACATCGAGCCGACCATCCGCCTCGGGTACACCTTCTGACGCGCGGCATCACTCTGCACACGGCGGCGCCACCACCCTCCCCGGCGACGGGGGGCGGCAGTGGCGCCGCCGTGCATCCGGCATCTTGCACCGCACCATCAGATGCCGTCAGGAAAACTTAGGCTAAAAATATATAGACGCTAAGCTGCAAATATATATTTGCAACCTAAAAACATATATTTTTAGGCTAAAATCCGCGATTTGCAACAGATGACGCGGCGATTGCCGCCCTGTGCCGTCGCAGTCCGGCTGCTTGTCGCGCTCCGGCACGCGGGGCATAGGAAATAAGATGTGCGGCATGATTGCCATTTGGCAACAATAAGCTACATTTGCGCAAGCATAGAACATGAGCCCGGATGAAACAAGGCACACTTTTGACCCAGAAGCAATCGCTCACGCAGGTGCAGACACTCTCGCCCCAGCAACTGCTCGCCGTGAAGTTGCTCGAATTGCCGGCTCTCGAACTGGAGGACCGTGTCAAGACCGAGATACAGGACAATCCCGCACTCGAAGCCGCCGACCCCGACGAGAGGCAGGACGATGACGCCTATGACACCCCGGGCGGGGATGCGGGCGATGAGATGACGGGCGAGGATATGTCTCTCGGCGACTACCGCACGGAGGACGACACGCCCGACTATGTCTTGCAGGCAAGCCGTGACAACGGTCGCAAGCGCGCCGAGGACATCCCGTTCTCTGACGCGACATCGTTCTATGAGAATCTCGAGGCCCAGCTCGGCGAACTCGACATCGACGACGACGTGCGCCATGCTGCCTTGTATATAGTCGGGTCACTCGACGACGACGGACTTTTGCGCAAGGATTTGCAGACAATCCTCGACGAGATGGAAATCTATGGCGGCGTGCAGACCGACATGACTGTCATCACACGGGCCCTCGAGGTAGTGCAAAGCCTCGACCCGGCCGGTTTGGGGGCACGCAATCTGCAGGAATGTCTCTTGCTCCAGATAGCACGCAAGCAGGACTCGGCTGAGAAGAAAGTCGAGGAAAGGATATTGCGCGAATGTTATGACGACTTTACCAAAAAGAATTGGGACCGCATCCCGGCGCGTCTGGGCGAGGACAAAGGACTTTGTGCCCGGGCACTCGCCGAAATAAAGAAGCTGAACCCGCGCCCCGGCATAGCACTGACCGAGAACATCGACCGCAACAACCAGACCATCACCCCGGACTTCACGGTCGAGACGGGCGACGACGGGCGGATTACGGTGGCGCTCAACAACTATGATGTCCCCGAGCTGCGGCTCAACAGAGACTTTGTGGCGATGCTTGACAGCCTTGGCAGCAAAAAAAGCAAACTGTCGTCAGAGCAAAAGAGTGCGTTGATGTTTACCAAACAGAAGATAGATGCCGCCCAAGGCTTCATAGACGCCGTCAATCAGCGCCGCAACACGCTGCTCGCCACGATGAATGCCATCGTCGGACTCCAGCGGCAATTCTTCGCCGATGGCGACGAGGCATCACTCAGACCGATGATACTCAAGGACGTGGCAGACCGCACAGGACTCGACATCTCGACGGTCTCGCGCGTGAGCAACAGCAAGTGGGTGCAGACCAATTACGGTGTTTTCCCCCTGAAGTTCTTTTTCAACGACGGCTATGTCACCAAGGACGGCGACGAACTGTCAGTCCGTGAGATCAAGGCCATACTGCGTGAGTGCATCGACGGCGAGGACAAAACCAAACCATTGACCGACGAAAAGCTGGCCGGCATACTGAAAGACAAGGGCTACCCCATAGCACGCCGCACGGTGGCCAAGTATCGAGAGCAACTCGGCATCCCGACATCCAAACTGCGCAAATGAATGACAACGGACGAAAGATAGAGAGCCTGTTGCTCTTGCTTGCGAGGGTGGTGTCTGCATTGTTCAACCCCCTGTGGTTTGTCATAGTGCTGTTTGTGCTGATGTTCACCATGACCTATCTGGCCGTGCTCCCCCTTTTCTACAAAATGTATGTACTTGCGGTCGTCTTATTCTTCACCGTACTGCTGCCTTTGACCGCCATTTTCGCCTATGGCAAGCTGCTCAGACTGCCGAAAGGCTATTTGAGTGTGAAAGAAAATAGATTAATTCCCTACGCTTTCACTTTGCTATCATATTTTTTCGGATATTTGTTGATGCAAAGGATGCTGGTCCCTTATTACATGACCTTGGTACTCCTCGTGGCGCTCGTTGCCATGCTTGTGTGCGCTTTGGTCAATGTCAAATGGAAAATCAGCGAGCATCTGGCGGCTGCCGGAGCAGCGACGGGTGGCGTGATATTCTATGGACCGCTCTTCACCACCCATGTGGTGTGGTGGCTGTGTGCCATGATATTCGTATCTGGATTGCTCGCCACGGCGAGGATGGCTCTTGGCGAACATTCGCTGAGGCAAGTGTTTTGGGGCTGGACCAACGGCTTCGTGAGTTGTGTGGTCGTGCTCTGTTGCTTTTGAAAGCTATAAGCTATAAATAACTTAAAACTAATTATCATGAATTGTCCGGAGAATTTGAAGTACACAAGCGAGCACGAATGGATTCGCTTGGAGGGTGACATCGCTTATGTCGGTATAACCGACTATGCACAGCAACAGTTGGGCGACATTGTGTTTGTCGATGTCAGCACTGAGGGCGAAACATTGGCCAGGAATGATGTGTTCGGGACCATCGAAGTAGTGAAGACCGTCTCAGATCTCTTCTTGCCTGTCGGGGGAGAAGTTCTGGCACAAAATGAGGCACTCGCCGATGATCCGTCGCTTGTAAACACAGATCCTTACGGCGAGGGCTGGATTATCAAGCTCAAGCCTGCTGACCTGTCAGAGATGGACCAGCTGCTTGATGCTGCGGCCTATAAAGCTCTGATCAACGAATAGTGATCCCAGTGCTGCGGGAAGCACCGCTTGGCGGGGTTTCCCGCTTGCATTACGGACGGTACGGACTGATGCCGTCCGTCGTTGTTTATACGATATTGTCAAACATATAAACGTAAATACAGATGACACCATTAGTAAGTGTAATAATGGGCAGCACGTCAGACCTGCAGGTAATGGAGAAAGCCGCTGCCTATCTCAACGAAATGCAGATACCATTCGAGATGAACGCCCTCTCGGCGCACCGTACCCCCGAGGCCGTCGAACGCTTCGCCCGCGGGGCGGCGGGACGCGGCATAAAAGTGATAATCGCTGCTGCCGGAATGGCCGCACATCTGCCGGGCGTCATCGCAGCCATGACCACCGTGCCGGTAATCGGAGTGCCCATCAAGTCGGGCATGGAGGGCATGGATGCCTTGCTCGCCATAGTCCAGATGCCTCCCGGTATCCCCGTGGCCACGGTCGGGGTCAATGCCGCACTCAATGCTGCAATCCTTGCCTCGCAGATGCTCGCCCTGACCGACGAGGCCATTGCCGCCCGTGTGTCGGCCTACAAGGAGGGGCTAAAGGCCAAAATAGAGAAAGCCAACGCTGATCTGGCCCAAATCAAATATGAATACAAGACCAATTGACGCACCCCGTCGCGCCAATCGTACACCAAAAACAGCAAGATGATCGACCTGTTCAATTACCGGCGCCGTGCATCGGCGACAGTCAATGTCGGTGCCACGCCCCTCGGCGGGGAATATCCCATCCGCCTGCAATCGATGACCAACGTTCCGACCAAGGACACCGAAGCCTGCATAGAGCAGGCCAAGCGCATCATCGCCGCAGGTGGCGAATATGTGCGTCTGACCACACGTGACATCAGCGAGGCTGAAAACCTCAGAAACATCAATGCAGGCCTCCGCGCCCAAGGTGTGATGACCCCGCTCGTGGCGGATGTCCACTTCAATCCGGCGGTAGCCGATGTCGCGGCCCGCTATGCCGAGAAGGTGCGCATCAATCCGGGCAACTATGTCGATCCCGGCCGGACGTTCAAGCATATAGACTATACCGACGCCGAGTATGCCGCCGAGCTGCGCAAGTTGCATGACCGCTTCGTCACCTTCCTTGACATCTGCCGCGAAAACCGCACGGCGATACGCCTCGGGGTCAATCACGGCTCGCTGTCAGACCGCATAATGTCCCGTTACGGCGATACTCCCGAGGGCATGGTCGAGAGCTGCATGGAGTTTCTGCGCATCTGTGTCGAGCAACGGTTTGACGATGTGGTCATTTCGATCAAGGCTTCAAACCCGTCGGTAATGGTGCGCACGGTCAGGATGCTTGTGGCAAAGATGGATGACGAGGGGATGTCGTTCCCCCTGCATCTCGGGGTCACCGAGGCCGGCAACGGTGAGGATGGCCGCATCAAATCATGCCTCGGCATAGGGGCCTTGCTTGCCGACGGCTATGGTGACACGGTCAGGGTGTCGCTGTCAGAGGCTCCCGAGCGCGAGATTCCTGTCGCGCGCAAGTTGGTCGATTACGTGCTGTCGCATTCCAGCGCCCTATATATCCCCGGGCAGGAGTGTCCCGACTTCGACTATCTCAACCCTGTGCGTCGTCGCACGCACGCTGTGGGCCGGGTGGGCGGAGCCAATGCCGCCGTCGTCATATCGCAGTGTATGCCGGGTGACACCTATGAGCCCGGAGAATTGCTGCCCGACTACATCTACGCCGGGCCTTCGCTGCCCGCAGACCGCTTGCCGGGGGTGGAATATATCGTCGATGCTCCCGCATGGCAGGGACAGGAGGCGACGTGGCCGGCATTCTCGTTCAACAATCTGGAGGGTATAACCACGTGCAAGGCCGCGGTCAAATTCCTTTTCCTGCCTTATATGACTGTCGGTGATGAAGTCATCGGGCTGCTCAAGTCAGACCCGGGCATCGTCGTCATCTCGCAGAGCAACCATCCCAACCGCTTGGGAGAGCACCGTGCGCTCGTCCATCTGCTGTGGAGCGAGGGGATTACCGCCCCGGTGGTATTCTTCCAGCAATACATGGAGTCTGACGTCGAGGACCTGCAGGTCAAGGCTTCGGCCGACATGGGTGCTCTGGTCTTTGACGGATTGTGTGACGGCATCTTCATCTTCAATCACGGTGCCGTGACCCACGCCGAGTGTGACTCGGTGGCATACGGCATACTGCAGGCGGGACGGCTGCGCATCTCGCGCACAGACTACATATCTTGTCCCGGGTGCGGCCGCACCCTCTATGACCTTGAGGGGGCTGTAGCGCGTGTCAAGGCCGCCACTGCCGGGCTGCGGGGTCTGAAGATAGCGGTCATGGGCTGCATCGTCAATGGACCCGGCGAGATGGCCGATGCCGACTATGGTTATGTGGGGGCGGGCCCCGGGCGGGTCAATCTCTATCGCGGCAAGGAGTGTGTCGAGCATGGAATAGCCGAGGATGAGGCTGTCGCCCGCCTTGTGGAGCTCATCAAGGCCAATGGCGACTGGCGCGATGCATGACTGTTGTGATTGTGATGTTATTCCCCGCCTGCATATCGATGCAGGCGGGGATATTTTTATGCCCTTAGCTGTGCGCCGAGGTGCAGACGACGAATGCGATGATGCCCCTTGTCTGTCGGTGCGAGGTGCGGCCATTGTTGCCCCGCCATCTGATGCCGCCGGTAAAACTTAGGCTAAAAATATATATCTCTAACCTAAAAACATATATTTGCAGCCTAAACTTTTTTGATGGCATACTACCC
>DWUP01000073.1 GCA_020012075.1 Candidatus Avibacteroides avistercoris | reverse complement strand
CTCATTTTCTGCGATATGTGGAAATCCCTGTGCCTCTTTTATATCCCAAGAAGAAGGTTATCTATTAACTTGCGAAACTTGAATAATCTTTATGTATAACAACCAGAAGATCTATGTCCTCAATAACTTCCCATTTCCCGAATGTGATAGTTTGCTCTCCGATTGTTCCTAGACCTCCTCTTATCAAGGAAGAGCTTTCGCATGCAGAAATAAATCGGGTATCTATAATGTTTTGCTCTTCTGGAACAATACATCCATAAAACATGGTTCGCATGGGCGTACTGGCCCTTTGGCATTGTTTATTATATTGTTGGGGCTTATATGATAAATCTGAAACTGTTTTTAGTCCTCCATCACAACGCGCTCTTGTAATTGTTTTGCCAGGATGCAGCGTAAAAATAATAAATCCGACTCGACCAAATTCTCGTATCAATTCTTTTATTTCAAAATAAGGATATTGGCTTAAGTCTAATGCTTCTAAACGGTTTATAATCGTTTGCTTGTCCATAATATATAGATTTTCGTAAGACAGAAATTGAACCAAATTGAATACTATTTAAGAGAATCCTATCCGGGAACAAAGCGGGAACATTCTTAAAAGAGTAAAAGGGTAAGTCGTTTGTTACCAACTACTTATCCTTTTGTCTTGTACCCAGACCCGGGGTCGAACCGGGATGGATTGCTCCACTGGTGTTTGAGACCAGCGCGTCTACCGATTCCGCCATCTGGGCATCCCGTTTTGGAAATGCGCTGCAAAGGTAGTACTTATTCCTTCATTCGCAAATTTATGCGGTGAAAAGTTTGTCTGTGCCTGTTCTTTTTGTGCCAAAGGGCATCACAGACATGCGTCAATGGCTCGTTGCAGGAGGCCGTTGGCATCGAGGATGCGCTCGACAAATTCGCGGAAAGCGCCGTAGCCCCCCTTCGTGTCGGTCACGATGTCCACTTCTCGCTTGATGTAGCCGGGGGTGTTGTCGGGCGATCCGCTTATGCCCACCTTGCGGAGCAGCGGGAGGTCATTGATGTCATCGCCGATGAAAGCCACGTCGTCGAGCGTGATGCCGAGCTCGTGGCAGAGTGCCGAGGCTGTGGCTACTTTGTCTTTGACGCCGAGGAAGCAGTGGTCTATCTTCAACTTCTCGGCACGGCGTCTGACGATAGGTGTGTTTTCGCCAGTCATGATTGCTACCGGGATACCGAGCTTGCGGAGGAAGATGACGCCCCATCCGTCTTTGACGCTGAAGCGCTTCATCACGTCGCCGTCGGCAGTGTAGTACATTCCGCCATCAGTCATTACGCCGTCGATGTCAGTTATTACTAATTTGGGCAATGTCATGTGTCTCGTTTATTATGGTTTGTCAGTCAATGTTGTCCGGGTAGATTATCTCGTTGCGTGGAATGGCTGTTTTGACGCGGTGGCCGATCACTTTGTCACGCTCTGTCCATTTATATCCGTCGCCGGGGCTCAGCAGATGTATGTCGTCTGCCGTGATTATTTCGCCCGGAGTGAGGTTTCGCCTTGTGGCGACCGAACGCTCCAGTTTAGTCCTCGCCGACTGTACTGCCGGGTCGATGTATATGTCTTCTGTCCCCATCCAGCGTTCGGCGACGCGTATGTCGCGGATCATGCGGTTTACACCGTCTGGGCCGAGAGAACCTATCTGGTCTGTCCCTTTCATGTGGCGATCGATGGTGATATGTTTTTCGATGATTTCAGCTCCCATGCCTACGGCTACGACCGGGGCGGCTATGCCTATGGTGTGGTCTGAAAAACCGATTTTGTATTTATCGCCATAGTGCTTGGTCAGATAGGTGATAGTCTTGAGGTTGAGGTTGTCGGGGTGTGTGGGGTATTGTGAGACGCAATGCAGGATGGCAATGTCTGAATGATAGCGTGTGATCGTTTCGAGGGCTTCGTCAAGTTCTTTTTTGCCGGCCATTCCTGTGGACAGTATGATGGGAATCTTTGTTTCTGCCATTGCTTCGAGCAGCGGGATGTTTGTGAGGTCGCGGCTGGCCACTTTGAGTCTGTCAGGAGTGAAGAGACGCAGCATCTTGAGGCATCCGGGGGAGCAAAGTGTCTCGATGAAGTCAAGGCCTTTTGCTTTTGCATGTTTGTAGACCTCATAGTGCCCTTCGTCGGTGAGTTCGAGGAATGCACGATGCTCACCGTATGTTTTGCCAAATGAGTTGGGATTGTCGTAGGGGCGCATCATCTGCGAGTCGGTCAGTTCTTCGTCAAGGTCGCGTTTGGTCATCTTGACCGCATCCATCGGCTTCAAGTCCAGTCCGAAAGTCTCCTCGCGTACCGGCCTTGATATCAGGTCTACTATCAGTTTGGCTATGTCTACGGAGCCATTGTGGTTTTGGCCTATTTCACCGATTATATATGTATGTTTCATTTTGTGTTTTTTTTGATTTGTCGTTCCATTTCTGCATAGCAGGTCGGGACTTCATCTACGGTGTGCACTACGTTGTCTATGGTTATTTGCTTGCCGCTTTCTGTGAGCTTGTGATATATTTTGCTTGATATTTCGAAGTCATCTTTTGTGTCAATGGTCAGTCGCAGCCGTCCGTTGTGATCCAGCACATCGGGTATGGGGAGTAGTTCCAATTTGAAATGTGCCGGATGTGTATAAATGTAGTTTGTCACGTGCTCGTGATAGATCGGGGCATCGCTCATCTCCGCTGCTCTCTCCAGTGCCGTACGTTTCACAGCTTCGGCCCAAAAGCCATAGTGCGTCTTCATGGCCGGTGTCCCGTCTGATTTGGCGAAAGTTACATAGTCGGTCAGAGCATTATCGTCCATGGTCTCAATGAGTCTGTCGATGCTGTCCATGTCGAGGAAGGGGTTGTCGGCACAGATTCTTATGATGCGGCTGATAGCATTTTGCTCCGCGGCTGCAATGAAGCGGCCGAGTACATCGCTTTCGCTTCCTCTGAATGGTGTGGCGCCGCTGCGTGATGCTATATTGGCTATGATGTCATCGCCGGTGGCCGTAGTGGTGGCGACGACTATCTTCAATCGTTTGGCAAAGTGTGTCGTGAGTCTAGCCAATAGTAATTCGAAAATTCCCTTGCCGTTGCAGAATGGCAATATCATCTTCTGTGGCAGACGCGTAGAGCCTGTGCGGGCCTGGATTATTATGCCCCATTCTTTGTCGCTTTCGTTCATGTCAGTCAAGGTTGAGACGTGTGAACGCGTCAATGTATGACCCGTTGCTGATGTTGATTATCTTTTTCTTCAAAGTCTTGCTGTAATCTTCCACATAGAGGTATGACCTGAATGCCACAGCCATACTTTCGACTAATTGGTATAATTTGTACGGTGATGTGACACGTGTCGTATGTCCTTTGTCGTAGAAGTGTGCGCGGTCCTCTTGCACTACATTGTTGTCATCGACCCATATCTCTTTCATCCATGAGTGGTCGGCTCCCGCCAGATATATGTTGGAGTAGGGCAGTTGCAAAGCGGTCATACAACATGCGACAAGCACATTGCGTGGCCTCGGCATCCCCCATTTGAGCCTGTAGCATAAATGACAGAACCATTGCGGTCCTTCGATGGGGGTCGGGTTGAAGTACGTCACGGTGATGTGTCTGTTGCTTGACAGTATTTGCTTCCATTCCTTTTGCCGTCTGGCCGAGGTGGGGACGATGAGTGACATCGGCCATTCAGTTCTTTCCGCCATTGGCTTGAATGCCCTGACACAAGTGGTGTGGTCGTTGAAGAAAGCGGGATCCATCAGCAGATAGTATCTGGGGCGTAGGTCTGTATAGTCTGTGGACGATGAGGCGAAATTGACTGCCATCAAATCCTTGCCCTCGATAAAACTGCGGTGATTGTCCAGCAAGTCACGCAGTGATGGGCCATTGCCGAGGATTATCAGTTCTTTGCTTTGTGGTTTAGTCTTATCATACCGCCCGGTGGGGCGTGTTAGCAGGGTTACTTTGATAAGGCTTGTGACTATATTAGAAGTGGCTGCCAATGCAGCCTGAATCTTATTAACTACTCCCATCGTGTCTTGCTTTTCGACGTGCGCAAAGATATTCAAAAATGGGAAAACACTAATCAGCCTTTTGGCTCTTTAGCATTTGTCAAATGTTGTTGGCGAGTCATGCCTTGGGCTGTGCCTGTGGCTTGCCGATGTCTGTCAGATGCCTGCTATGCGTTTCAGTTCATAGACTTCTGAGTCCCACAGTTTGATCAGGTTATCTTTGTCTTCTTCATCTGCGAAGTCCGATATTTCTAATACAAACTCATTGGTCAGTTCGTTGCGCTTCATCCTGATTTCAAAATATGTCTTTCCTGTCGTGTCGTCATCCCATCGGAAGCGGACATGTGAGAATGGGCGGACGGTGAGCAGTCGCGCACGTTTGGTCTCATCGCCCCACACGAATGTGTAGTGGTCGCCATCGACCGTCACTTCATCGGCCAGCCATCGTCCATATCCGGCCGCAGTGCTGATGCATTCCCACAATATATACTTGCTGCTTGGCTTGAGCAAGTATTCTAATTGTATTTTAGTCTTGGTCATTTCTGATAAAGGCCGTTGTGCTTGTTTGCCGTGCAATTTAGCTAAAACATTTGAATATCCAACGATTATGCTGTTTTTATTATCTCTTTGGATTAAAATATTATGAAGAGGGCGGCAAAAATATTTCATTATTGCTTTTGTAGTTTCAAACAAAGCATTACCTTTGCAACCGCAAAACGAAAGATGGCGGGATAGCTCAGCTGGTTAGAGCGCATGATTCATAATCATGAGGTCCCCGGTTCAATCCCGGGTCCCGCTACTCAAGATTCCCGCGCTGCATGGCAAGCGTGGGAATCTTTGTTTTATCCTTTACGTCGTTTTATTTAAACCTTGCTTTGTTTCATATCTGCTTTTTCTCATAACGTATATATGGTGAATTTCCCCATTTATAGCGTTGTGAGTGGTGTGGTTTGCTGCGTGTGATGAATAATGCCGGCCATGACGGTTGTGTGCGTCATGGCCGGCTGTGTGGTGCTTGATGTTTGTGGTGTTTACTGTTTGTCCAAGTCTTTGGTAGCGGCAGCTGATTCACTCATGCGTGCTTTGATGAAGTTGATTTTGTTCAGTGCTTCGCGTTTTTGCCCCTCTATTGCGTGCAGGTCACGCAGTATGTCGGCGAGGCGGGATACAGATGTTATGGCATTTATCTCGGTGCGTGTCAGTGTGCGGCGTATGGTGCGTGTGCCCTGACATTCGATGGTGAGGGGGTGGTCTCTGTTTATGACGATGAAGTCGGCTATACCGCCGTCGGTGCGTCCTACTTCAAACTCAGCTTTTTCGGTGGTGATGCCGAGGTGTGTCGATGTATAGAAACGGTCGCTCTGCTTTGTCGATGCGAATGTGTCTCCTGAGCGCGGTGTTATTTTTACTATGTGGTGATTTATGGGATGGCCGCAGAGTATGGATGTCAGGCGCATAGTGCCGTTTTCGTCTACTGATGCATAGAGCATGGTGCGTCCGTTGTTGCGCTTGAGGTCTTGTGCCGGGTAGATGAATGTTCCTATGTCTTGATATTCCGGATCTTTGAGATAGAGGTATTGCTCTTTGATGACATTCAGAGTGTCGAGTCTTACGGCTCTTATGCTGTCGAGATAAGCCATGGACTTTTCTTGTTCTGCAAGCTCGATGCGTTGCATGAGGCTTATTGCCTTGCGCCTTGTGTCGAAAGCCTTGGGGCAACTCGACTTGATGCTGTCTATTAGTAGTTTGGCTGCATTGTAGTCATGCTGCATGAATGATGCCTCTGCCTTGCTGTAGAGTGCTTCAGCACGTTTGCCTGAATCGTCGCAAGAAGCCATGGCCAACAGCAGGATTAAGGTGGTCAATGTTATGATTTTCATTTGTATGTGATTGTTTGTATGTCGCAAAAATAACATTTATCGCCTAAGGCTGGGGCATTAGTGTGGCTAATTTCATAATTTTGTGCCCATGGCGAATACTGATCATTTGGTAGACAGGCTGGCAGAGGCCTTTGACACGCCTGTTTTCAAGGCAATTTCCGAGGTCGCTGACGGTCTCGGCTATGAATGTTATGCTGTGGGTGGATATGTGCGTGACATTTTCTTGCGTCGTCCGTCCGGTGATATAGATGTCGTAGTGGTGGGCAGCGGTGTGACGATGGCCGAGACGCTCGCCCGCAGGCTCGGCAAGTCGGCACATTTGTCGGTGTTCAAGAGTTTCGGGACGGCTCAGATCAAGTGGCATGGCCTCGAACTGGAGTTTGTGGGTGCTCGTCGTGAGTCATATCGTCGTGATTCCCGCAAGCCTATTGTCGAAGACGGCACACTTGAGGAAGATCAGTATCGTCGCGATTTCACTGTCAATGCTCTTGCAGTGTGTCTCAACGGTGCGCGTTTTGGCGAGTTGGTCGATCCGTTTGACGGTTTGCTCGATTTGCAGAATCGTCTGTTGCGCACCCCTGCGCCGCCAGACATCACGTTTTCGGATGATCCGTTGCGTATGATGCGGTGCGTGAGATTTGCCACCCAGCTAAAATTCAATATCGAAGACGAGGCATTCGAAGCAATCAGAAAGAATGCAAAGCGCATCGAAATCGTGTCAAAAGAGCGCATCATCGATGAATTCAATAAGATAATGTCTTCATCTGTCCCGTCGATAGGTCTTGTGTTGCTTGACGAGACCGGACTGCTCGATGAAATATTCCCTGAGTTGAAACGGTTGCAAGGAGTAGAGACACGCAACGGACGTGGACATAAGGACAACTTTTATCACACATTGCAAGTGGTGGACAACATAGCACGGGAGTCCGACAACCTCTGGTTGAGGTGGGCTGCACTGCTGCATGACATTGCCAAGCCTCAGTGCAAGCGTTGGGACAATGTAGCGGGATGGACATTCCACAATCATAATTATATTGGTGCCAAGATGGTGCCAGCCATATTCAAGCGATTGAAACTACCCCTGAATGAGAAGATGAAGTATGTACAGAAACTTGTCGGACTACACATGCGCCCCATAGTATTGTCTGAGGACATCGTGACCGATTCGGCTGTGCGCAGGTTGCTCTTCGAGGCAGGTGATGACATTGATGACTTGATGACGCTGTGTGAGGCGGATATTACGTCAAGGAATGCCGAGAGGAAGCGGAGATTTTTTGCCAATTTTGAACTCGTCAGGCAGAAACTCAAAGAAATAGAGCAGAAAGACCATATACGCAATTTCAAATTGCCCGTCGACGGCAATGACATCATGCGCTTGTTCGGTTTGCCGCAGGGGCGGGAAGTTGGTGAATTGCGCAATGCCGTCAAAGATGCTATCCTCGATGGACGTGTGCCAAACGAAAGGCAGGCGGCACTCGGGTTTGTAATATCATTGGGTGAAGAAAAAGGACTAAAACGAATAGCAGATGTCGAGTGACGAGAGAGTCCTGATAGGCATGAGTGGCGGCATCGACAGCACGGCTGCTTGCCTGATGCTGATGGAGCAGGGCTATCGGCCGGTGGGACTCACCATGATGGTGTGGGACAACGGCACCGATAGCGTCAGCGAAGCTGCATCATTGGCACGACATCTGGGCATAGAGCATCATGTGGCTGATGTCCGCAAGGATTTTGAAAAGACTGTGGTGGCAAACTTCATAGAAGAATATCTGCACGGCCGCACGCCTAACCCGTGTGTGATGTGCAATCCTACATTCAAATTCCGCCTTCTGGCCGAATATGCCGACATGCACGACTGCCGGTATATAGCGACGGGACACTATTCGCGGTTGGTCGATGTCGGCGGACACCGCCACATCTGCAGGGGAATTGATGACACCAAGGATCAGTCCTATTTCCTCTGGAGGCTTGGCGAAGATGTGTTGCAGAGATGTATTTTTCCGCTTGGCAACTATCGCAAAAGCGACGTCCGCGAATATTTGCGTGGGCGAGGCTACGAGGCAAAAGCACAGTCGGGCGAGAGCATGGAGGTGTGTTTCATCCGTGACGACTACCGCGACTTCTTGCGTGAGCATTGTCGCCCTGAGGATATACGTGAGGGATGGTTTGTCTCGACCGATGGCAAGAAGCTCGGCAAGCACAAGGGCTTGCCATACTACACCGTGGGGCAGCGCAAAGGGCTTGGCATCGCCCTCGGTGAGCCGGCCTATGTCCTCAAGCTCAATGCCGAGCACAACACTGTCATGCTCGGCAGCAAAGAGCATCTCAAGGCCGGCTATATGCTGGTCGAAGGCTGGCAATCTCCCGATGCGGCATATCTGTTTGACGGCGACCGCCGTCTGTCGGTGATGATACGTTACAGAGGCAAGGCCATAGACTGTCAGGTGTCGCGTGTCGATGAACGCAACATGATAGTCCGCTTCATGTCAGAGGCCAGCGCAGTCACTCCCGGGCAGTCCGCAGTTTTCTATGACGGCGATATTATGCTTGGCGGAGGTTATATCGCCAATCAAAGGATGCTGGGCAGATACCTGAACAGTGATTATGCGTCAAAACTCGTTTTTAGATGAATGTGACGAATATATACATCATTGAGGCCCTGCTGCTGTCATTCATCTGTACAGATGCAGTGGGGCAGTCTGATGACCGCTATATGGTCTTTCTCAGGGACAAGGGCGGTGTGTCTGCCGATGATGTCTCGCCGGCCTCCTATCTTTCGCCGAGGGCATTGCAGAGGCGCGCCGCACAAGGCATAGACATCGATTCGTTGGACGTGCCGGTATATGCGGAATATGTGGAAGAAATATCTGCTTATGCCCGGATCATAGGCAAAACCAAGTGGATGAATGCTGTCATGGTCGCCACGGGGCAGGGCGATGATGCAATAGAGTCCATCGAGCGTCTGCCTTTCGTGACAGGCATACAGCTTGTGGGGCATTATACTCCCGAGACACCTGCCGATGTCAAGGCCGACATGCCCATCACTTATCCCGATGTTGATGATTATCATGGTGTGATGCGGCAACCGCTCGAGTGCAATGCCATCGACCGTCTGCATGATGATGGCTTTACGGGCGAAGGGATGCTCATAGCCATGACAGATGACGGATATTGCAATGTGGATTCGATGCTCGGGGGATGGGCTGACAACATCGTCTGTGTCAGGGACTTTGTCAATGCCGCCGACTCTCTTTTGTATGACATAGGCAGTCATGGCGTGCGGACATTCTCGTGCATTGCCGCTGACATGCCGCACAAGATGGTAGGCTCTGCCCCCGGGGCGAGCTATGCTTTGCTGCGCACCGAATATCTCGGTGGCGAGCAGCCGGCCGAGGAGTACTATTGGGCATTTGCTGCCGAATTTGCGGACAGCATTGGCGCAGACATCATCAATGTGTCATTGGGTTATAATCACTTTGATGAAGAGTTCCCATCCATCACCACCGATGACCTCGACGGCAGATGTGTCATTTCAAGGTGTGCTGACGTGGCAGCCGGCAGAGGTATGGTGGTCGTCGTCAGTGCCGGCAATACCGGCAACAGCACTTGGCGCAAGGTTACGATTCCCGCTGATGCTTTTGACGTATTGGCGGTGGGAGGACTTGCCGCGGGCAGTGTCGTGGTCAAGGCCACATTCTCATCTGTCGGGCCAAGTGCGGACGGACGTGTCAAACCCGATGTCATGGCAGCCGGCTCGTTCAGTGCTGTGACACGTTCAGGCACTATATCACCGGCCTCCGGTACGTCATTCTCGGCCCCGGTCATTGCCGGTGGCGTGGCGTGCCTCTGGGAGGCATTGCCCGGAAAGACGGCATCAGAGATTGTAGATATCGTGAGACGGTCGTCCACACAATATTCTGAGCCCGACAGTCTGCTGGGATATGGCGTTCCTGATTTGTACAAGGCATATATAGACAACCGTGAGTCGGGCATTGTCTCATCGCCTCAAGCTGACTTGGTGAGGGCTGAGGGACAATATCTCATCATTCCGTCTCAGTTTCTCTCCGATGATTCTGCCCGTGTGATGCTTTATGACCTTGGCGGGCGTCTGATCCTGTCGTCACAGGTCGGTGAGTCATGCGCTGTACCATTGTATGCCGTGCCCGTGGGATTGTATGTCGTCGGGATAGTGTCAAGGAATTTTTCATGCCGGAATATTTTGTTCTATGATGGATGTTGAGAATACATTGACTCTCCATGAGCTGAATTCGATAGCCGGTTTCGGCATAAGGAAAGTCTTGCCTGACACCTATTGGGTGATAGGTGAACTGAACGAGGTCAGGACAACTGCCAACGGCCATTGTTTCGTCGAACTGGTAGAAAAAGACAAAGGCTCGATACCCATAGCCAAGGCGCGTGGCACGATCTGGGCCACCAATTATGCGCGGCTCAGGCACAGGTTTGTCAGCGAGACAGGCCGTGAGATATCTCCCGGGATGAAAGTCCGTGTCAATGTCTCGGTCGAGTTTCACGAACTCTACGGGTATTCTCTCAACATACATGATATAGACTCGTCATACACGCTCGGCGACCTCTATCTGCGGCGGCGGGAGATAATCGCCCGTCTCAATCAGGCCGGGGTGATGGACATGAACCGCGAATTGCCGCTGCCTGCTGTCATCCAGCGCATAGCGCTCATCTCATCGCCCACGGCGGCTGGATATGGCGACTTCTGTGCACAGCTCGACGGCAATGCGGCGGGCATAGCATTTGACATCACGCTGTTTCCCGCTGCCATGCAGGGCGAGCGTGTCGAGGCCGAGGTGATATCTGCACTCGACAGGGTCAGCGAGCGATGTGACGACTATGACGTGGTAGTCCTTGTGCGCGGCGGTGGTGCTACATCAGACCTCTCGGCCTTTGATTCGTTTGAGATAGCCTTTCGCATAGCACAGTTCCCGCTGCCTGTCATTTCGGGCATAGGACATGAGCGCGACCGCACGGTGGTCGACGAAGTGGCCGGAGTGTCAGTCAAGACGCCTACCGCGGCAGCCCAGCACATCATCACTCACGACATGACGTTCGTCACGCGGCTCGATGGAATAGCATCATCACTCGCCGGCTCGATGACGGCACGCCTGTCACGCGAGCAACTCATCCTGCAGGGCAGCATGGCGACGCTGGCCCGTGTCGCGACCGGTGTCATCACCGACGGGCAGTCACGCTTGCAGCGTGTGCAGTCGTCCATCGAGCATCGCATGTCTGTCAGTCTGCACGCATCGTCTGCACGTCTGGCAGCCTTGGCCTCACGTCTGGCGGCGCAGGCTTCGGTCAGGCGTGCTGCATGTTCGTCGGCACTCGACCGCATCGCACATGCTCTGCCGCTGGCGGCAGGCGCGTGCCTCACATCGGCCTCCGGCCGGCTGCGCATGATGAGCGGCATCATCGACAGCGCCGACCCCGGCAAGGTGCTCGGGCGCGGCTACTCGATCATCAGGAGTCAAGGCAAGGCAGTGCGCTCCACCGTGGCATTCGTCCCCGGAGGCCGCTATGAAGTGGAGGTGGCCGATGGCAAGACAGACATCATCATTGACAAAATCTCACAATAATATATGGCAACAAGGAAAATCACCTACGGGGCTGCGATGAAGCGGCTCGAAGAAATCATGGACGGAATAGAAAACAACCGCTTCGACATCGACGAACTTGTCCCCGTCCTGAAAGAAGCAAAGGAACTGATAGCCTATTGTAACGACAAGCTGTACAAGGTGGACAAGGAAATAGCCGGGATCATCAGCTCCAAAGACGATAATGTGTCCCGCCAATAACTTTTTATGTCGGCCGGCGTGCAATCAATGGATAAAATACATACATTTGTTTGAAGTTACACTAAAGTATCTTTATTCTTAAATATAATAATTATGGAACAGATCAACTGGTCAGACCTGTCATTCGGCTATATGCCTACTGACTACAATGTGCGTTGCGTGTGCAAGAACGGAGTGTGGGGTGAATTGGAAGTGTCAAGCAGCCCCTATATCAACATACACATGGCCGCCACGGCTCTCCACTACGGGCAGGAGGCTTTCGAGGGAATGAAAGCATTCAAGGGACGTGACGGACGTGTCCGCATCTTCCGTATGCGTGACAACGCCGAGCGCCTCCAGTCGTCATGCCGTGGCATCATGATGGCCGAGTTGCCCATAGACAAGTTTGAGGAGGCCGTGCTCAAGGCCGTCAAGCTCAACGAGCGTTTCATCCCGCCATACGAGAGCGGAGCATCACTCTACATACGTCCGCTCCTCTTCGGTACGACGGCGCAGGTCGGGGTCAAGCCTGCCAAGGACTATATGTTCGTGGTGTTCGTCACTCCGGTCGGTCCCTACTTCAAGGCAGGGTTCAAACCGACGCCCTATGCCATCATGCGCCAGTATGACCGTGTCGCACCACTCGGCACAGGCACCTACAAGGTCGGCGGCAACTATGCAGCGAGCCTCTCGGCCGGCGAGAAGGCACATGACATGGGCTATTCGGCAGTGCTTTATCTCGATTCGAAGGAAAAGAAATATCTCGACGAATGTGGCCCGGCCAACTTCTTCGGCATCAGGGGCAACAGTTATATCACTCCCAAGTCCGATTCTATCCTCCCGTCCATCACCAACAAGAGTCTCATGACACTGGCCGAGGAGCTGGGCATGACAGTCGAGAGGAGACACATCCCGGTAGAGGAACTCGCTACATTCGACGAGGCAGGTGCATGCGGCACGGCTGCGGTCATCAGCCCCGTCTCGCGCGTCGATGACATCGACGAAGGCAAGTCATACGTCTTCAGCAAGGACGGCCGCCCCGGGCCGGTATGCGAGCGGCTCTACAACAAGCTCCGTGCCATCCAGTATGGAGACGAGCCTGACACCCACGGCTGGATAACCTACGTCGATTGACACTGCACACATCAGCCGCTCCCGTCCACCGGCGGGGCAACGGCAGGCCACGGGTGCCGCGACGACATCGCACAGATGCGTCGCGGCACTCTTCTTTTTGTCTCCCGGACTCCGCCTGCAAGATCCTGCAGTTCACCGGGCAAATCCCCGCACGGCGGCGGACGACTTTGTCCCGGGACGGACATAATCTCTATTTACCGACGTTAAACATATAGATGACGACGTTAAATATATATTCAACGTCGGTAAATATATAGACACCGACGGTATACTGAAATTTCATGCCTTGCAATCCACAGTTGTCTGCCTGCGTCGCGGATATTGCTCCCTCCGGTGCGTGGAAATGCGGCAGGCATCGTGCCGC
>DWUP01000072.1 GCA_020012075.1 Candidatus Avibacteroides avistercoris | reverse complement strand
ATATCCATATTATTAGTTGTTTATAAGCGTCTGTGTGTCATCGCAGGCAGTGTGCTGCCGTAACATGTGTCAAGCATTGCAAATGAACGTCAAATGAGGCGTGGAAAAATCATTATAATTGGTGATTTTGTACTGAAATATGCGACACTTTGTTAATTTTCAATATTTTTGATAATTGAAAAGTTACTATACATAAATAATAATTGTCTGCTATGAATGTCTTGATAATCGATCGCAACGAGATTTCTGCCCATGGATTGAGGAGCATCATCTCCGACAATCTCGAGGAGGGTGTCACGACTGCGGTCGCATTGTCGGGCATGTCGGCTGTCGGGCTGCTGCGCAAGGACCGGTTTGACATTGTCATTTGCGATGTCAGGGTCGATGACATGGCGTGTGACGACTTGCTTGCCGCCATCTATGCCCATAACAAGTGTGCTGTTGTGGTTGCCAAGCTGGGGCATGACAAGCGTCTGGCCGTGAGCGACCGTATGGCCAAGTCGTTGCCGCACCGGATATTTGCCGACTCGTCGGTCAGTGAGATTTGTTCGCTCATCAGCTCGTGTGCCTGCGCCACTGCTTCAGACAGTGATGCCGACGAATCCTGTCGTGGGGTAGTAAAATGTTGTGGCACAAAATGCTATGATGATGGAGGCCTTGGGCTGTCCAATGCCGAGGTCAATGTGCTGCGTTGTATGGCGCGGGGTATGAAGAGCAAGGATATTGCCAAGGAGCTGTTTGTCTCAATCAACACCATCAACACCCACAGACAGCATCTGCTGGACAAATTCGGGGTACATAATGCCGTCGATTTGATAGTGAAAGCCATAGCCAAAGGCATCATAAAGGTCTGAGCCCGTGATGTGCAGCGGCCGCCGTCGTTGCCATGGCAGAGCTTCATGCCCTGCCGCATCATGTCCCATCAGAAGTCGCCGCGGCAGAACCTCTCCGGGGGAACATCCAGATAGGCGTTGCGCCTGCGTGCATAGTCCATCAGCTGTGCATAGAGCGGGGCTTGTGCCAGAGTGGCGGGATTGCCGACTACGACGAGGTGAAGCCGTGCGCGTGTGAGTGCCACATTGAGCTTGCGGTCCACCGGGTGTCCGTCGCGGTCAGGTGCGGTGCTTTCTGTGAGGAATGCGAGTTGCGTGGCATCGTGCACCGTAGTGCCATAGACGATGGTGTCCCTCTGGCTGCCTTGGTAGCGCTCCACGGTGTCTACGGTCACGTGCCTCAGTGCGCTGTCGCGCCGGTCGAGTGCGGCACGCACGGCGGCTATCTGTGCGCGGTAGGGGACTATCACCCCGACGGTGCGGCCGGGGTCCCACTTGTCGCCTTCCAAGTCGCGTGTGGCGGCTACCATGGCGGCTATCATCTCGGCTTCACACAAGTTCAGCTTGGCAGGCATCTGCCCGTCGCTCACGTCGGGCGAGGCGACGAATACAAACCTGCGCGACAGCATCATGGCATGCAGCCCGTCGCAGCCTGCCGGCGGTGTCGGGGCGGGTGCGGTCTGGTGTGGCAAAGGGACAGACGCGAGGCGGCTGCCATAGAAGGAGTGGTTTACGAAGTCTGCTATCTCATCATGCATCCTGCCTTGTCGCGACAGCATGAATACCACCCTCGGGTCGTCGCCATAGACCTTGAGCATGCGTTCAAACAGCGACAGCCGGCAGTCTGTCAGTCCTATGGCGCGCAGCATGGGGTCGTCGACCGCCGACTCGCCGTGCGGCTGCGCCACCACTGCTGGGAGCTGCCGGTCATCACCTATCATCACCCACCGGGCCACGGCATCGTCATCACCGTGGCGGGCTGCGAGTACCGACAGCAGGTGCGGCTCGGGGATCTGTGATGCCTCGTCGATTATGGCGAGGTCAAAGCGTTTGAGTTCGAGGAGCTGTGGTGCGGCGTTGAGCGATGCCACTGTGCCGGCAAAAACCCTTATGCCGGCTATCATGCGGCGCACTTCGCCGACGTTGGCCGCCTTGGCCATGCGTTCTGACAGCAGGTATGGCCTGTAAGCCTCCGCCGCCGACAGCCCGCTGCCCAGCCGGGCGAAGTCGATGACGGGCTGCCCGGTGTCGTCGATGAGCTTGCTGCACATCTCGTCTACCGCACGGTTGGTGTAGGCGAGCAGCAGGACGGACGTGCCGGGCTCGGACAATTCCTCGAGCAGTATATTGAGCATCCCGAGCGATGTCTTGCCCGTGCCGGGCGGCCCTATGACGACGAAGAAGTCGCGTGCCTGCTTGGCCCTGAGCACCAGCGTTGATATGTCGCCGTTGCCGCAGTCACGGTTGAGGCTGAGCGAGGTGTCTGTCCCGGGTGCACGTTGTGCCATCAGTATGTCACGGCGTCGTCGTGTGGCCGTGAGCAGTTGGTGCAGTGACCGGTAGAGTGATGTGTAGGTCGAGTCATAGAAGTCGTGCTCGATGGCCCATGACCTGTCGTGGCGCGGGTCAAACTGCCGTGCGCAGCTCTGCGGTGCCCGCAGCCTCAGTGTCACCTTGTCGGTGGCGATGTCTTCGACCGTGGCGCGGTAGACGAATGTCCTGCGTGCATCCGGCATGCCTCCTGCGGGATAGGGATAGGCGATGACGGTGTCGCCTGTCCTGAAGTTTGTCATGTCGGCACTGCCTTTGTCTGCCGTGCGCAGCGTGAGCCTCGATATGCCGTCTTCATCCTTGCTGACGGGGTCAAGCGTCATGGATGCCATCATGTCTCCCGATTCGATTTTTTCGGCCGCCGGTGTGAGCCACACCGATGCGAATCCCGCCTTGCCGCATCCGGTGGTGCCGGTCTTGGCCAGCAGGTGTTCGGCCGCGACGAAGCGGTACATCCTCAGGTAATAAGCCCTCTCGAGCAGCGAAGCTTCGTGCAGCGGGCGCAGCAATGCCTCGATGCGCGGCTGTGCGAAGCGGCGCATGAAGGCCATGCCCCGTGTGTCTGTCACGAGTCTCTCGGGTGTTATCTCCCACAGCAGTCGTCCCGCCCCCTCGCCGGCACATGCCAGTTCGGTGGCGGCAATGGCGTTGCGCAGCCGCATGGCGCGTGCCAGCAGCCCGTCGGGGCGGTCGGTGCGCAGCAGTCCGTCGTGGTATTTGGAATAGAGCAGATAGCTGTGCATCTCGCTGTATGCGATTCCGAATGCATAGTGCAGCACTGCCATGTACAGCATCAGTTGCACGCGGTGCTTGTCATGTGCTTTCAGTCCGTCGGGGCGTGGCTGCCATGCCGCTTTGCCCGACTTCTGTTCGACCAGCACCTTGAGGTCGTCCTGCATCAAGTCCATTCGTCCCTGCAGTCCCAGCATCTCACAGATGAAAGACGGCTCGACGACGGCTCCGTCGCTCCTCCAGCAGCCCGTGTCGGCGAGGCCGTGGGTGATGGCATGTGCTATGTTGTCGCGCTGGCGTCGTGCCTCGGCGTGGAAGTCCGGCGTCAGGTCGCTGCATGCGGCCATTGCAAGGCCGTTGTGCCTGAAGAATTTGCGCACGCTCCCGGCATATTCGTCCTGTCGGCCGTGCACTTCCTCGTCGAGCAGTTGCGAAGCGAAGTTGCCGAGCATCACGGCTGAGGCGCTTACCCTCGGGCGCAGCCGGCCGAGGACGAAGAGTGCGGGCGACTCGCCGTAGGGCTCGAAGCATGATGCCACGGCGGTCACGTCGATGAGGCAGTCGGGCTCGACGACCACTATCTCGGCATCGGCGCGGCATCCCTCTGTCGATGGGCAGACGAGGTTGAGGCGCATCCCCGCCCTGACGATATGCGACAGATATGTCCTGTCGCCCGTCGCGCCGGTGAGGCACAGCTCCAGCCGTCGTCCGTCGCCGTCCGTCACGGTGATGCTGCCGGCCGTCACCCGCAGGACGCGCACGCGCAGGCAGGCGGCCGGGGTGTGCGTCCCTCCTGCCATGTCTGTCGCGAGCGGTGTGTCGTTGTCTGTGATATTCATGCCTTAAACATATAACAAATGGCCGAGACTGCCAAACCGCATCTGCCGGGCATCTGCCGTGACGGCAAGCGGTGCCATGGCCGCAGGGTCTGACCCTGAGTGCTTTGGCATACTACCCTATGAGTCGTGGCATACTACCCTATGAGCTTTGGCATACTACCCTATGAGTCGTGGCATACTACCCCATGGCCTTGGCATACGGCCCTGTCGCCGTGTGCTTCATGCCTTGCGCCCGGCGCGTACCGACGAGCGGAAGTCGGCCGGCGACATCCCGCACGCCGACTTGAAGTATCTGCCGAAAGTAGACTGGTCGGGGAAGCCCATTGCGTAAGCTATCTCCTTGACATTCATCGTGGTCGATGACAGATAGTGTCTTGCCATGGTGATGGCCACGAGCCTTATCCAGTGCGTCGCCGTGCGTCCCGAGACACGCTTGATGTAGGATGAGAAATAGTTGGGCGTCATCGAGGCTTCGGCTGCATAGCCTGCCACGCTGCGTTCGCGTGCGCCATTTTTCGCCAGAGACAGGATGAAGCGGTTGAAAGTCTCGTGCATCGTGTCGGTCCGGGCACTGTCGCCGGGGCCGGTCTGTCTGAGGACGCCCGCCAAAGCCTCGCTGATGGCGACCCCGGCCAATGCACGCCGTGTCATGCCCGACAGGGTGGACAGGCCCGTGCCCTGCGGCGGCGGGGCGGATGGCGCCGCGTGTCCCTCCATGACCGACAGGACGGAAGCCAGCCGTCCATACTCCTCATCCGGCAGCTTGACACATGCCCGCTGCCTGATGGCCAGCCTGTCGGCTATCGGCAGGCTGCCTATCGTCGAGATGAGCAGTGACACATTGATTTCGACAAACCACCCGTCGAAGTCGCTGCCACGGCTGTCAAACGTGAAAAGCGAGTAGGGGAACAGCACGGCCAGCGACCCGCGGCACAGACGGTGCGCATGGCTGTCTCTTATACACATCTGACGCTGCC
>DWUP01000071.1 GCA_020012075.1 Candidatus Avibacteroides avistercoris | reverse complement strand
TGCGGCAGTTCTTGACTTCTGATGTCGGGAGCTTGAAGTATTTGCAGAGTTCTGACCTCAGGCGGGTGCTGTCGAGGGCTGCAAGTGTGGTGACTTGTGTCGGTTTCAGACCTGAATACAGGAGGGTGATGAGTCCTGTGATGTCAGCGGGGTTGAATATGACGACTACGTGCTCCACATTCGGGCAATACTTACGGATGTTTTTGCCGAGTTCTTCGGCGATTCCGGCGTTGCCTTTGAGCAAGTCTTCGCGTGTCATGCCTGCTTTGCGGGCAGCGCCACCCGACGAAACAATATAACTTGCGCCTGTCAGGGCTTCAGCAATATCGGTTGTGAAAGTGATGTTGGCACTTTCGAAGCCGCAATGAAACATCTCTTCGGCCACACCTTCCAGTCCCGGTCCGTATGGGTCGTAAAGGCATACATTGGGAGTCAGTTTCATTGTCAAGGCTGTTTGCGCCATGTTTGAACCGATCATTCCGGCTGCACCGACTATGGTCAGTTTTTTGTCAGTCAAGTAATTCATAATTCTTATTATTTAAGTGGTTAAGTTTTGCTTTAACTTCACAAGCAAAGGTAGGAATAACTTTACAAACGTGGTGTGGCCTGCGTCCCTATTTTGCATTAATTAATATGCGGTGTCTATTCATGTCGTGACTTTGCGGGGCGGTCGTTGTGTCTGTCCCCTTGCCGGGATGTGCCGGGCGGGTGGCTTGATTGGTGGCCGATGCCTGCTGCCTGAAGTGCCGCGCGGGCGGCCATAATGACTGTGTAGTGTATAAATAGTCGGAAAATCTGTTTAAGTTGCTAAAAATAGTGTTTATCTTGATAAAAAAGTTGGTAGATGTTTTGGAGGTTTTGTGAATAGCAGTATATTTGCACTGTGTTTTCATAGCATTAAAATTTTAGGTTAACAATTGAGTGAGGGTGAAGCGTCACCCTCTTTTTTTATGTCTTCCCGCCATACGGCCTGTGACGGACGCCAAGCGGGGCTGTGCCATAAAAATGAAGCAGGTTGGCAAACTCTGTCGCAGAGGCTACCAACCTTATAGAAACATAAATGATTTATTACTTAACAAAGGTACGGATTAGGTTTTATTGTTTCCACTTACCTATTCTATGTATTCCCTCCTTATTTTTATGAAAAGTGATATGTTTTGTCGCCCAATTCTGTCAAACTGACGTCCGTCGGCATTGCAGGCTCAAGCCCGTCCACTAAGCCGTGACGCTCATGGCATACGACCCTATTGCAGAAATCATTGTATGCTATCGGGGTTGGCATACGACCTTTTTGCCCTTGGCATCTGATGCCATGGGCGGTGGCATCAGATGGTATTTCTGATGGCATACGGTGCTCCGCGGCGGACGGTCGTTTGCCGGTTTATAAAACCTGCGACGGATAGGGTTTTCCCAATCGATGTTTCAAATCATTGTATATTATGTGATTAACCATAATTAACATAGTAAAAGTTGCCCGAAACGGGAAACTCTGTCTTTTCTTGGGTACTTTTGTCTGCACATAAACGTCATACATAAAACCGAAACAGACATAAATCCATGATACAGACGGTAATCAAACGCGACGGGCGCATCGTCGGGTTCAACGAGGAGAAGATTGCGACAGCCATACGTAAAGCCATGCTGCACACAGACAAGGGTGAAGACGTGCGGCTGATATGCCAGATCACCGACCGGATCGCATCGCGGGGTGCGTCACAAATGACGGTCGAGGACATTCAGGACATGGTGGAGATGGAGCTCATGAAGAGCAGCCGCAAGGACGTGGCACAAAAGTACATCGCCTACCGCAACCGGCGGAGCATAGCGCGCAAGGCAAAGACCCGCGACATCTTCCTTGAAATCATCAATATCAAGTCGAATGATGTGACACGTGAGAATGCCAACATGAATGCCGACACTCCTGCCGGGATGATGATGAAGTTTGCCAGCGAGACGACCAAGCCTTTCGTCGATGATTATCTGCTGAGCGAGGAAGTGAGGATGGCCGTGGACCGCAATTACATCCATATCCACGACAAGGACTATTATCCCACCAAGAGCCTGACATGTGTGCAGCACCCCATGGACCGCATCCTTTCGGGCGGATTCTCGGCGGGGCATGGCGAGTCGCGTCCTGCCAAACGCATCGAAACGGCGGGCATCCTGTGCTGCATATCGCTTGAGACGGCACAGAACGAGATGCACGGCGGGCAGGCTATACCGGCTTTCGATTTCTATCTCGCCCCATACGTGCGCAAGAGTTTTATAGAAGAAATCAAGACCATCGAGCAACTCACGGGAGAGGACTATTCGTCGCTCTACGGATGCGGGATTGATGACTATGTCACGGCGCAGCTCGACGGGCTCGAAGGCGAGCGTCGTGTCATTCAGCACGCGGTCAATAGGACCGTGTCACGCGTCCACCAGACGATGGAGGCGTTTATCCACAACATGAACACCATACACTCGCGTGGCGGCAATCAGGTGGTCTTCAGCTCCATAAACTATGGCACGGACACCTCCGCCGAGGGGCGTTGTGTGATACGCGAGTTGCTCGCCAGCACATACAGGGGTGTGGGCAATGGCGAGACGGCGATATTCCCCATACAGATATGGAAGAAAAAGCGCGGTGTAAACTACCTGCCCGGCGACCGCAACTATGACCTCTACCTCATGGCCTGCAAGGTGTCGGCGCGGAGGTTCTTCCCCAATTTCCTCAATCTTGACGCCACATTCAATGTGAGCGACGAGTGGCGTGCCGACGACCCCCACCGATACCTGCATGAAGTAGCCACGATGGGGTGCAGGACGCGAGTCTTCGAAAATCGTTTCGGCCCCAAGACCTCTGTCGGGCGTGGCAACCTGTCGTTCACCACAATCAACATCGTGCGCCTTGCCATAGAGTGCATGGGTATATCCGACCCGGTGGAGCGTATCGGGGCGTTTTTTGCCAAACTTGATTCTGTGCTCGAGGTTACGGCACGGCAACTGCACGAACGTCTGGAGTTCCAAAAGACGGCTTACGCCAAGCAGTTCCCATTGCTGATGTCATCCCTTTGGCTCGGATGTGACAAGCTCGGCCCTGCTGACACCATAGCACCGGTTGTCGATCAGGGTACGCTCGGCATAGGATTTATCGGCCTGGCTGAATGTCTCGTCGCACTCACGGGCAAGCATCATGGTGAGTCCGACGATGCACAGCAGTTGGGACTGCGCATCATCACCTATATGCGTGATGCCGCAAACCGCTTCTCGGATGTTTATCATCATAATTACAGTGTCCTTGCGACGCCTGCCGAAGGGTTGTCAGGCAAGTTCACGCGCCGGGACCGCAAGGACTTCGGCTCATTGCCCGGTATTACTGACCGTGAATATTATACCAATTCCAATCATGTCCCGGTCTACTACAAGTGTTCGGCGCGTCATAAGGCCGAGGTCGAGGCACCCTATCATGATTTGACCCGTGGCGGACACATCTTCTATGTGGAGATAGACGGCGATGCGACGCACAATCCCGAGGCCATAATGCGTGTCGTGGACATGATGGACAGATATAACATGGGCTACGGGTCGGTCAATCACACGCGCAACCGTTGCCTCGACTGCGGGTATGAGAATGCCGATGCCGCCATGACCGTGTGCCCACGTTGTGGCAGCCATGCCATCGACCGCCTGCAACGCATCACAGGCTATCTGGTCGGCACTACCGACCGCTGGAACAGGGCCAAACTGGCCGAACTCAACGACCGTGTCACTCACACTGCCGAATGATGGCGGGCGGCACACTCTCCATACTCGACATAGTCGAGGACACCACGGTCGATGGCCCGGGTATGCGCACGGCGATTTATGCCGCGGGATGTCCCAATGCATGCCCGGGTTGCCATAATCCCGCCTCATGGGATATCTCGGCAGGTCGTGAGATGTCTGTCAGGCGGCTGGTGGATGCTGTCCTTGCCGACCCCTTTGCCGATGTGACATTCACCGGCGGCGACCCTATGTTTCAAGCAGAAGGCTTCGCCCTTCTGGCCGAGGCCATAAAATCACTGTCGCGCAAGACCATCTGGTGCTACACCGGCTATGTCTATGAGGCATTGTTGGGTGACAGGCACCGCAGGCGCCTTTTGCAGTCGGTGGATGTGCTTGTGGACGGTCCCTATGTGGCTGCCCTGCGCGATGAGCGACTGGTCTTCAGAGGCAGCAGCAATCAGCGGATAATCGATGTCCCCGCATCGTTGTCATGCGGCCATGCCGTCGTCATAGACTTTGCCGCCGGCCTTTAGCGCGCCGGGCTGACTGTTCATCCATTTCGTCTCCCGGCGGTGGTGAAGTGACATAATCGTCATCATCAGGCAGGTAGCGACTGTGGCGTATATACCCATATCCGGCAGATGCATGGATATGGGGTGTATATCTATTTTTTGCATTGAGAGATTTCGGTTGTTACGAATTGTTACTATCTTTGCCCGCGCAATGACGCACGGGCCGGCGATGCGGCTGCCGGGGCATGTCCCGCCCGGTGTCCTGATGATTTTTGTGCCAATGCACGGTGCTGTAGTGATGATGTGCGTCGCGAGTGCAATCATTGATAATATGACTTAACTAAAGTGCTGGATGCTATGAAGAAAAAAGTAGGGAAACGTATACAGATGCTCAGGATGGAAAACAATATCACTCAAGACCAAATGGCAGACCTGCTATGCATATCGACGAGTGCATATTGCAAGATAGAGTATGGTGAGACAGACCTCACGCTGACCCGCATAAGACGGTTGGCAGAGATATTCAACATGTCTGAACAAGACCTTGCGATGCGCCTGCTCTCGTCGTCAGACAGTGTGCTTGACACGGGTGCGGCCAAGTCGCAGAACAATACCCTCATGATTCCCTCGTCGCTGGAGAATCTGTTTGCAGACATGATAACACAGAATCATGAGTATCGCGATATGATTGCCAAGCATATCGCCCGCATCGACCAGAGTCTCGAGCATATCATCGAGAGGCTTCACACTCTCGAGGGTTTTCACATGAAAGATTGAACGTCATCCTGTGATATTTAGTCGCACCGTATTCGGCAATGGCGGCACGGTGCAGGCGCGTCGGATAGCCTTTGTTCTTGCCCCATCCGTATTGCGGATATTCTTTGTCGAGACGGTACATCAATTCGTCGCGGTAGGTCTTTGCCAGAACCGATGCTGCGGCTATTGATGCATACTTGCCGTCGCCTTTGACTATCGTCGTGTGCCGTATGCCGCCGTAGGGGGCAAAACGGTTGCCGTCGACCAATATGGATGTCGGCCGCACGGTGAGGCGGTCAAGTGCCCGGTGCATAGCCTCGATCGATGCGCGCAATATGTTGATACGGTCGATTTCTTCGTTTGAGACTTCGGCCACGGCCCATGCCACGGCCTCGCGCTCTATGACCGTGCGCAGTTGCAGGCGTTGCCTTTCGGTCAGTTTTTTCGAATCATTCAGCATTTCATTCCTGAAGTCTTTGGGGAGTATTACCGCTGCCGCGAATACGGGGCCGCACAGGCATCCGCGTCCCGCTTCATCACATCCGGCTTCGGTCTCATCTATGTCGAGGTAGGGCAGTAGCATGGCATTGTGTCTTTTTGATGTTGCAAAGCTATTCAAAATAGCCGTGCGGCGGCATCGGTGCATCATGTTTTTGATTGTGCCGTATCCCTTTTGCCATGCCTGCCGTGCCGTCAGCCGGGTGGCAGACGCTGCCGGAATTGTCGTCAGACCCCATGTGCAGCGGCATACGACCCTATTGGCTGTTGGGTCGTATGCTATCATGGATAGGGTCGTATGTTTTTGCCGTTAGGGTCAGATGCCATCCGGGTGTGCCGGGGCATGGCCGTGGGCGGCACCGTGTGGCCTGTGCAGGCATGACAGATGCAAGTCGCGTGATGCCGGGTGCTGATGCAAAAACGGAGGCAAACCGATTGGTTTGCCTCCGTTTGACTTGTCAGTCGGGATGACTGGATTCGAACCAGCGACCTCGCGCCCCCCAGACGTGTACTCTAACCGGACTGAGCTACATCCCGAATGCGGGTGCAAAGGTATGCGTATTTTCTGAATTGGCAAATATTCTGCCGTATTTTTGCGTCAAATCTTCTGTGTGCCCCGCTTCGTGCCCGCCACCGGTGGTCTGATGCCGGCGTGGCGGGGCGGCAGGCGGCTTCACAATCCGTCGCGCAGGAAGTCGAAGGCTTCGAATACCAGCTCTTTGTCGGCATGGCAGTCAGTCACCGGCCTGCCGATGTCTGACAGCAACGTAAAGTTGATTTGTCCCGCTGTGTTCTTCTTGTCATGCGACATGTAGCCGTAGATGCACTCATAGTCATCGCACGTGAAGTCGAAACGGCCGAATGTCTCACGCACGAGCTTCGAGACCCGGCGCAGGACGGTGGTGGGGAATCCCTCTAATGCGACCGACATATACAGTTCGACGACAAGCCCCCACGCCACGGCAAAGCCGTGTGGCACGGGTCTGCATCCGGCCATTGCAAATTCTTCGAAAGCATGTCCTGCGGTGTGCCCGAGGTTCAGTGCCTTGCGCATGCCGTGCTCATGTCTGTCTTGTGCGACGATGCGCCGCTTGACATCCACCGAGCGGCTGACGAGGTCCTGCCAGTCGTCGCCCTTGGCCGGCACGGCGCCGGCATCAATTATCGCCGACAGGTGCGTGGCATCGTCGAGCAGGGCGTGTTTGATCATTTCTCCATATCCCGACCGCATCTCGGTGTCGGGCAGGGTGTCGAGCCATTGCGTGCTGATGAGCGTCGCCGCCGGCTCTGCGAATGCACCGACCTCATTTTTCAGCCCGTTGAAGTTTATGCCGGTCTTGCCCCCTATCGATGCATCGACCATTGACAGGAGTGTGGTGGGAAGGTTGATGAACCCGATGCCGCGCTTGAAAGTCGCTGCGGCAAATCCCCCGAGGTCTGTCACCATGCCGCCCCCGAGGTTGATGAGCAGTGAGCGGCGTGTCGCACCGCCGTCGCTCAGTGTCTGCCACACATGTTGCAGCGATGCGATGGTCTTGTTGATGTCGCCTGCGGCTATTGTTATCTCAGTCGCACGGTCGATGGGGACCGCGCCTTGCAGCAGTGGCAGGCAGAGATGCGAAGTGTTGGTGTCGGTCAAGACAAACAGACGGTCGGCTCCCGTCACGGTGACCGACTCGGTGAGAGCCGCGGCGAGATTGCCTCCGGTGATATATTGCAGATGCGTGTCTCCTGTCATTATGTGACTTTTTGATAGACAAACATAACATAAAAAAACTGAAAAACTCCCCGATGTGTCAGCCCCTAAGTGCCAAAGCAGGTATATTTGCTTGATATTATTCTCCTTATGATTATATGTCACGTCTGACTATTGTCTTCATTGCCGTCGTCATTGTCGTTTTTGCGCTTGATGTACGGGGTCAGACCGCACGCACCTATACGGTCACCGGGCATGTGGCCGACGAGGGTGGCGGCGCGGTCGAGGGGGCGACAGTCATGCTGCTCAATGCAGCCGACAGCACTTCGGTCACTTCGTCAATGACTGATGAGGCCGGCAGATATACCTTGCGGGCGGTGTCCGGGCATGACTACTTAGTCAAGATAGCATTTGTCGGTTATGAGACTATGATATCCCCGCTCGGCAACCCGAAGGGTAAGGACCTGATGGACTTAGGCACGTCGGTCATCAGGCTCGACAGCCATCTGATAGATGAGGCCGTTGTGGTGGCAGAAGCACCGCCAGTGATGATGAGAGGCGACACTGTCACCTATTCGGCGGCTGCCATCCGATTGCATGACGGGGCGATGCTCGAAGATCTGCTGAAGAAAATCCCCGGTGCAGAGATTAGTGCGGATGGAAAGATAACGGTCAATGGCAAGGAAATCTCTAAGATAATGATTGACGGCAAAGAGTTTTTTGTCAATGACCCTGACATGGCACTCAAAAACCTGCCGGCCGATGTGGTGAAAGACGTGAAGACCTATGACCGTAAGTCTGACATGGCACGCACTACGGGCATAGATGATGGCGAAGAGCAAAATGTCCTCGATGTCACGATAAAAGACGGTATGAAGAAAGGGTGGTTTGGCAATGCCATGGCAGGAGCCGGAACAGAGGAAAAGTATGAGGCGAGTGCCATGGTAAACCGTTTCAGAGGCGACATGCAGTTCACCCTGCTTGGCTCTGCCAATAATACCAACGGGCGCGGAGGCAGAAATGCCGACGATGCGGATATCGGGACAAGCGGCATGACGGGCTATGGAGAGACGCGCTCACAATCATTGGGAGCAAATTTTAGTATAGATAAGACGAAAGTGGATTTTCATGCTGATGTCTCCTACGGCAGACGTGACCATGGCATAGAGCGCAACGAATTAAAAGAAACATTCCTCGTCCATGGCTCTACGCTCGACAGCAGGCATAGCACGACAGACAATCTCAGCAACAGGCTCAACGGATCTTTAAGCCTGACATGGGATATCGACTCGATGACATCTTTGCGCATCAATCAAAACTTTGATTATGGCATGAGCGACAACGGTTCATACTCGATGTCACATACGCTGGATTTTATGTCTGACACGATAAATGCAGGAGTGTCGTCTACCGGCAATGACGGGCACAACTATTCGTTGCGCGGCAATCTCATGCTCAACAGACGTCTTGGCAAGGATGGACGCAACGTGACCCTGAGGGCAAGTTATGACATCAGTGATGGCGGCAGCGACGAACTGTCATTGTCACATCTTTATTTCTACGCTGCCGACAGCCTTTCGGACATACGCCGTCTGACTGCCAACAGCAGTCGCGACACACGCTATCAGGTGTCGCTGACTTATTCAGAGCCTCTCTGGAAGGATGCATACCTGCGTCTCGGCTACAGCTACAGTAAGTCGCTGTCATCATCACTGCGTGACCCCGTCTATGACAATTCGCCTGCAGTAGTGGCGGGTGCTTTCGAAAACGAGACTTACAACTATAAATCGGAGCATTCCATAGAGGCATCCTTGCAGAGCACTTGGCGTAAACTGTACTATAATATAGGGCTTGACTTCCTTCCGCTTGCCACACGCACCAAGGTGGATAGGGGAATCAACAGCGGACTCGACAAGGAGCAGGCGACTTTGGCGTTCCAACCGAGGGCAAACATAGTGATACGTTTCGACAAGACACGGCAGTTGAGGCTTTATTATAGCGGGCGGTCATCCACACCGTCAATATTGGATTTGCAGGAGGTCAAGGACATCAGCGACCCCATGAATCTCAAACTGGGAAATCCCAATTTGAAAAATTCGTTTCGCAACATGGCAAGCATCAGTTTCACCGGTTTCGATCCCGGTCGGGGCTCATCGCTTTTCTTCATGTTGTCAGCCAATAATGTCATCAATGGCATAACCCAGCGCACGACCTTCGATGGCAGGACAGGAGTGCGCACCACGCGGTCTGAAAATATTAACGGCAATTGGGGCGCAAACACTTCACTGGCTTTTATCTCGCCCTTGAAGAACAAGAAGTTTACGTTGAGCGCGACAGTCGCCTGCCACTATTCTCATCGTGTCGGGTATAGCTCGATGAGCGGAGATGACGGTGCGTCGGCTGTCAGCATAAGCAATAATGCCGTCGTCGATAACAGTTTTTCGGCCTCTTATCGTTGTGACAGATTCGATGCCACGCTCGGGGCGGTCTTTGAGACCAACCTTTCGCGCAACAATCTCAACAGCCGCAATGACCGCAGCACTTATGGCTACGGCCTCAATGCCGACGTCAATATCACGTTGCCGTGGGAACTTTATTTCTCGACCAGTGCAAGCTATGTGGGAAGACGTGGTTACAGTGCCGGCTATGATGACGATTATGTCTTGTGGAATGTCCAGTTGTCCAAGAGTTTTCTCAAGGGCAACCGTGCGACGGTGCGCATTAAGGCTTATGACATCTTGCATAGTCAGAACAATACATTCCGCACGATGGGCTACGATTATACTCTTGATACCGAGACCAATGTCGTAGGGAGCTATCTGATGGTGCAGTTTGTCTACCGGTTCAATACCATGGGTGCGGGGAGGAAGTCTGACCGTTCTCCCTCCGGTGATTGGCGTCGCAGACCAATGCGTGGTGTGATGCGGGCCATGCCTATGGGAATGCCGACTTAGACACATGGCATAGATGCGGCAGCGGCAGGGCCATTCCGTGTGAAGCCCTGCCGCTGTCGTATGTCAATGGCTGTATCCAGAGC
>DWUP01000070.1 GCA_020012075.1 Candidatus Avibacteroides avistercoris | reverse complement strand
GGGCGACAACGGTTCGACCTATTCGATGCCGCTGCCTATCATGAAGTGCGCCGAGGGCTACTTCCTCCGTGCCGAGGCTAAGCTCCGCTGGCCTGATGTCGAGACCGAGAGCGTCCAGTCACTCTATGAGCAAGGCATCCGCACTTCTATCAATGCCGAAGTGACCTATCGTGGAGCATACGTGCGCCCGGATGCAATCTCGTCAATCGATGCATCGGCCATCGATGCTTATATCAACGGCACAGGCACACAGATTGACTACGAGGATCCCGTCGCACACATCAACCCGTCACTCCTCGGCAGCGACGACCCGGCTTGCAACGACCGCGAGGGATTGAACGACCTCTGTGTCGCGTGGGACGAGAGTGCGACCGACGAGCAGAAGTTGCAGCGCATCATCACCCAGAAGTATATCGCCAACTTCCCGCTCTCAGTAGAGTCTTGGGCTGAGTGCCGCCGCACGGGCTATCCCATCCTCTTCAAGGGACGTGTCAATGAGAGCCAGAACACCAACGGCTTCAGCGGCTATGCAGTCGATACTCAGGAGGGTGTGCGCCGCGTGATCTACAGCTCGACCTGCTATGACACCAACGCTGCGGCAATGCCGGGAGCAATCGATATCCTCAACAGCGAGAACACATCGCAGACCGGCAAGACCGGTGATGTCGGTGGCACTCGCGTGTGGTGGGACAATGCTCTGGAGGACAACTTCTCCAACGATGGCAATTGATTCCCGCTGCGCCGGCCGTCAATTGGCCGGCTGACCGATGACGGCAGGGCCGTCCCCATACGGGGGCGGCCCTGTTTCTTTTACGGCCTTGTCACCGCGTGCCGGCTTATAGGGCAATGTCCTGTGGGGTCTGACCATTTGTGTGCTACCATCAGACCCTGTCGTCGTCAGCATCAGACCTTTTTTGCCATGGGGTATGATGTTTTTTCCCTTTGCCGGCGGAGGTACTGAGGAGGATGAGCCGGTCAGATGTCGCGTCGGGCGTCTGCCGCCGCCATCGCCGTGCGTTGTTTCCTGAGCGTGTCGAGATAGGCTGTCATGTCAAATCCGTCGGTGGCGAAAGCTTCGGCCAGCCGCGGCGACGCGAGCATCTCGCCTGCCGGCAGACACGACAGGTGCGTGCCGTCGATGAGTGCCACCGTGTCGCTGAAGAGCAAGGCTATGTCGAGTTCGTGTGTCGAATAGATGACGCATTTGCCCCTGTCGTGCGCCAGCGATGCCATCAGGCGTGCCAGTCCGTGACGGTTGGGCAGGTCGAGGAATGATGTGGGTTCGTCGAGCATGATGACGGGGGTGTCCTGTGCTATGGCGCGCGCTATCATGATGCGCTGGCATTCGCCGTCGCTCAGCGTGTCCATCTGCCGGGCGGCGTAGGCGGTCATCCCTACGGTGGCGAGCGATGCTTCGACGATGGCCTCGTCGGCACGGCTCAGGCGTCCTGCCCAGTTGGTGTAGGGGGCGCGTCCCAGTGCCACCACGTCGCGGCATGACAGGCCATGCGGCCTGACCCTCTCGGTGGTCACGAGGCTGATGACGCGTGCGAGCCTCCGTGCAGTCATGGCCGACAGGCTGCGTCCGTCGATGGCTACGCTGCCTGCCATGGGCTTGTCAATCCCTGACATGACGCGCAGCAGGGTACTCTTGCCGGCTCCGTTGCGGCCCAGCAGCGTGATGACGCGGCCTTCTGCCATGCGGCATGAGGCATCTCGGATCAATGCCACCCCGCCGTGTCCCACTGTCAGATGGTCGAGTGTCAGCATCGGCGCATGTTTTTGAATATCACCCAGAGTATCACCGGCACTCCCATGAGGGCGGTGATGCTGTTGATGGGCAGCACGAGTGTCTTTGCCATTATGTCACACGCCAGCATCACGTCGATGCCGGCGAGCAGCGTGGCAGGCAGCATGACGCGGTGGTCGGAGCTGGCAGTCATCATGCGGGTGATGTGCGGCACGGCCAGCCCGACAAACCCCACAGGCCCGCAGAATGCCGTCGTCGTGCCGGCGAGCAGTGTGACCGCGGCGAAGATGCCGAGACGTGTGCGGCGTGTGTCGAGCCCCATGCTCCGTGCATAGTCTTCGCCGAGCAGCATCAGGTTGAGTGACTTGATGTGGGCCGTCGCCATGATGAGGCCTGCCGCGACGACGACGGCCATGATGATGGCACGCTGGACGGTGACACTGCCTGTCGAGCCCATCGACCACAGGGTGAAGAGCTTGAGCGACTCTGCCGAACTGAGGTATTGCAGCACTTGGATTATCGCACCGGCGACATAGCCGAACATCACCCCGACGATCAGCACCCCGAGTATGTCCCTGACCCATCGGCTGACCATGCCTACGGCTATCAGCACCAGCGCCGCGCCTGCCCACGCAGCCCCGGCCACGCCGAGCGATCCGGCCACCGAGCTTGTCCCCAGACCGAGCAGCGGGAGACCGAGCATCAGCACGGCAGCACCGAGCGACGCCCCCGAACTGACCCCGAGGATATAAGGGTCGGCCAGCGGATTGCGGAACATCGTCTGCATCAGCAGGCCGCCTACCGAGAGTGCCGCCCCGACGGTGGCCGCCACGGCGATGCGCGTGATGCGGAGCGACAGTATGGCACCGGCATATCCCGTGTGGTCACTTTCGCCTGTCATGGCACCGATGAGTGCCGTGGCAGGCAGGCCGCTGTCGCCTGTCAGCAGATTGGCTGCCAAAAGAATCAGCAGCAGCACCGACAGGATGGCGAATGTGAGTGTGGTCCGCCTCCGGCTTTGGCCGGTTGTCTGTGTGGGTGATGCTGTGTTCATCGTGCGAGGCGGCGGTAGTAATAGAGCCGGTGGCCGTCGGCCAGCTCGGGGTGAATGATGGCGATCAGGTCGGCCAGCACGATGTCGGGATGTATGACGGCCGATTCCCAGAAGTCATTTGCCCCGCGTGAATTGGTGCGCAGGTCGCTGTTGTAGACACGCCCTGACATGACAGGAGGTGTGCCGGCATAGAGCGGATTGGACTGCGTCAGTGCGGCTATGTCGGGCACGTGGCCAGCGTCGAGCCAGATGTCGGCGCTGCGGAGCAGTGCGAGTGCCGTCTCCATGCCTATCGTCGATGATGCATTGGTCTCATTGCCCTGCATGACATATTCACCCCCGGCATCCTCAATCAGCCTCACCACATAGCTTTTGGCCGAAGGCATATACCATGTGTCCGACCACGGGGCATTGACCATCACACGCGGTGTCGAGGATGCCCGTGCCGCCACTGCGCGCAGGCTGTCATATCTGTGGGGGATGGGGGCAAAGGCTCTCTCTCCGGCGTCGCGGCATCCGAGCAGCTCTGCCAGTGCCACCAGCCACTCGGCTTTGCCGAGCGGCGACTCCTCGAGGTATTCGCCCATATAGACATAGGGTATGCCTATCTCATCCAGCTTGGCGGTGACGGACGACTGCGCCCCCCTGATGCCATAGAGCAGCACGAGGTCGGGATGCAGTGCGGTTATTGCTTCGGGGTCTGGTTCGGCTCCTATATCCTTGATTTCCCCCCTGCGTGCATTGACGTGGGGATTGCTGACATAATCCAGTCCCGAGACCGCCACGATGCGTTCCACCGCCCCGAGTGCATCGAGCATCGCCACATAGGACGACGACATGCAGACGATGCGCCTCGCTCCGGCCTTGATGACCTTGCCTGCGAAGTCTGCCGGGGCTTCTTCTCCGCCACGTGCGACGAAGTATTCGAATGTCACCCCCTCGGCCCCCTGCCATGGATTGTAGACCTGCAGCACGGTGCTGAGCATCGAGTCATTGCCCATGATGGCAAATCCATGGGCATAGCGTGGTTCATAGACTGTCTGGAGGCCGGTGTGGCTGCCGGCAGGCCCTGTGCCGCTGCACGCGGCGGCCAATGCCGAGATGACAGCCAGCATGATGGCCGGAATGATGAGCCATGCCGTAGTGCGTGGGGTGGGTGATGCGTAGTGTGGCATATAGATGTGGATGCTTGTGAGGTGTATGCCGGCAGTCTTCACTCTGTTTCCGGCGGGGCAAAGATAGGATGTTTCGCTGACTTTGCCCCGCCGCCGCAGATGATTTAACTGCGTCCGCTGGGCTGAAGTCAGGCCATGCTTGTCATGACGGACAGATGACTGCCATCTGCCAGCTCATGTCGCAGCATCCGCAATCAGGCAGTCTGTGCCGGTGGCGGATTATTCGGCGGTCCGCGAATCCCTCCCCTGCAACCTGTATTCGTTGGGAGTGCATCCGGCTATCTTTTTAAACAGGCGGCTGAGGTGGTGCGGGTATTGGAATCCCGTGTCATAAGCTATCTCGCTGACGGTCTTGTCTGTCCCAAGCAGGTAGTCCTTTACCTTATGGATTACGGCCAGATGTATGTATTCGATGGCCGATTTGCCTGTCTGCTTTTTGACGAGGTCGCCGAAATAATTGGCAGACAGGTGGAGCTTGTCCGCACACCATGCCACGGATGGGAGTCCCAGCTCCAATGGCTTGTCGGTTTCGAAGTAATCATTGAGCAATGCCTCAAAACGGGTCAGTACGTCACTGTTGATTATTGCGCGGGTGGCAAACTGACGGTCGTAGAACCTGAGGCAGTGGTTGAGCAGGACTTCGATGTTG
>DWUP01000069.1 GCA_020012075.1 Candidatus Avibacteroides avistercoris | reverse complement strand
CGTATGAGAAACAGGCAGCAGATGGCACGCGACCACAGCCGGCCGGGGTGATAACCCCAGAAGTGCGCGTCACCCACCGTAGTGCCGATGATGGTCGCCGTGGCAGCGATGATGGTAGCGACAATCCCGAGGGGGATTGCGATGCAAAACATATAGATGTAGTAAAACAACATTTTAAACTCCATTTTGATTGTTTTGCAAAATTATAACCTAAGCATAATACAATCGACCTTTGGGCGCAAAATGTTGTTAAAGATCAGACACTCCCCGGTCAATGGCCGGGCCGTGCCACCGGTCAGCGGCGCTCGATGAGGACTACCGCATAGGCGGATATGCCTTCCTCACGGCCTGTGAAGCCGAGATGCTCGGTGGTGGTCGCCTTGATTGACACATCGCCTGTGCCTACTCCGAGCAGAGGGGCGAGCGTGGCCTGCATCGCGGGGATATGCGGATTGAGCTTGGGACGCTCGGCGCACACCGTGGCATCGATGTTGCCTACCTTATAGCCATTGGACGCGAGCAGTGCGACGACATGCGACAGCAGCACCTTGCTGTCGATGCCGCGATAGCGCTCATCGGTGTCGGGGAAGTGATAGCCTATGTCGCGCAATGCCGCTGCACCGAGCAGGGCATCGCAGACGGCATGTATGAGTACATCGGCGTCTGAATGACCGAGGAGGCCGAGCGAATGGCCGATTTTGACGCCTCCTATCCACATGTCGCGCCCCTCGACGAGGCGGTGGACATCATAGCCGAAACCTACACGGATGTTCATCACTCAGCGTCTCCTGCGGCCTATGAGGTCTTTCAACCCGTCCATGTCAAATGCGAGGGAAAACCTCAGTGTCTGGTCGAGCGGATTGCTCTGTGCGGTCGATATGAGGTAGGCGGCATCGAGTGAGAAGACACTCATGCGGAAGCCCGCTCCCACCGAGAAGTACTTGCGGTTGCCTTTGCTGGCATCCTCCCAGTGATAGCCGCCACGCACGGTGAACTGATTGTTGTAGCAGTATTCCAGTCCCAATCCCCATGTAAATTCGCGCAGCTCCTCCTTGAAGCCGCCGGGGGCATCACTCCATGATGTGAATATTCCCTTGATGGGCGACAGGTCGCGATATTCCTCATCGAGCCGTTGTTGATAGGTCAATTCGTCTTCGTCCTCTCGCCTGACAGGACGTGTGGGGACCATCAGCTTGTTGATGTCGGCGTGTATGGAGATGATATTATAGTTGTCGATAGGCACCATGAGCGACACACCGGTGCGGAAGTTGGTGGGCAGGAATTCGCTGCTGTTGCCGTTATCGTATGAAATCTTGGAGCCTATGTTTGACAAGTTCAATCCCCAGTTGATCATACATTCACGCTGGCCTAGCATTATGTAGTCTGAATAAAACAGCGCTATGTCCGCTCCGAACGCCATACCCGGTTCCATCCCTTCGTCACGGTTGTATGCGAGGTCCGAGTAGATGAAGCGCAGTGCTACTGCGGCAGAGAATCTCTGTGACAACATTCGTGAGTAAGCCACATCGACAGCCATTTCGTAGGGGTTGATGGTGCTGAGTTGGTTGCCTATATTGTCGGTCAAAGGCACTTCACCGAGGGAGAAATAGCGCAATGAGGCACTGATGGCCTGCCAGTCGCCTATGCGGTAGTAACCCGCGACATAGGCCAAATCGATGTCGCTGACCAGTTTGCGAAGCCACGGGGTGTAGGAGACAGCCAGACCCGCACGGCTGATAGTGAACGGGTATTTGGCAGGATTCCAAAACTGTGAATTGACATCCGGGTCAGTTGCCGCGCCTATGTCACCCATACCGCCGCCACGGGCATCCGGTGCGACAGAGAGCGATGTCACGCCATGGCTGACGGGGTTGAAAGCTTCTACCCCTGTCGCCTCTTGTGCGGCTGCTATTGCCGGCAGCGACAGTGCGGCAGCAAGACAGATGATGTTTTTAGTTGTCTTATGTTTCATTGTTTGTCTGTATTCGTTACGTTTGTCTTGGCAGGCCAAGCATTTATTATAAACTAAGCATTAGGGGCGTTTATTGTCCGATGATGACTATTTTCCCTGTTTTGCTTTCACTCTCCCCTCCCTCGGCCGACAGTGTCACACGATAGATATAGATGCCCGGCTGGAGACGTGCCCCCGTCGCATCACAGAGATCCCAATCGTAGGTATATATGCCTGAGGAGGTCCGGTCATCGATATTGGCCCTATACAAAGCACTCCCGGCATAGTCAAATATCTCGAGCATGACTTCCACAGCAGCGTCAGGGCGGTCATGGGTGACGAAGAATGTCGTCTGCCCGGTGGCCGGGCTTATGCATGACACTTGTGTGATGACCGGCTTCAGACCTTGTACTACTTCAAATTCTATGACTGATGTCGATGAGTTGTTGAAGATATCCCATGCCCTGAGTCTCATGACGTGCTTGCCAGAAGGCAGATTAGAGAACTTATAGACGACGTTGCCATTCCTATAGCTGTCGCCTTGTGTATAGTAGTCATTCAGTGCGAATGTCATGTTGGGGTCATCGTCGATGATGGCTACTATGTTATGCCCGAGGCCGCTGTCAGAGATGTTCATACCGTCTTCGTCATAGAAAGTGGCGTAAAGGACAGGTGATTCATTGACTTGCCCGCCATAGACGAAGTCCGGCGTATTTAGGTAAGCATATATCTCAGGCCCTACCCCGTCGGTATTGATGGAATCGACCGCGCCACCTATGATGAAGTTTTCAAATTGAGCGTTGGCTTCCACCGAATCGTTCCATGCATAGAAGTTGAGTAACCCGTCGTCGTCAGAATAGTTGATGTCGAGAGGTACGGCAAACTGCATGACGAAGTTGCCGGCTGCCACCGAATCACTGCCGATAAACAGGCGGTTGGTCCTTGCCATAAACTGAATTGTGTCAGGTCCTGAGTCATAGACATATCCTGCATTGTTGAGCGACGTGACCAGTTTCTTGCTATCCATGGCCACGGTTTCCACCATGCCGTCGAAATCCGTAAGCGGCGAGCCGTCAAGCGATGAGACATGTCCCTTGACTTCTATGACTGACCCGGCTTTTATCTGTGTTTTTTCTGCTGCGGCCACGCCATTGACAGAGTCTACCACCACCTTGTGTGCATCGGGATAATTGAGACGCAATGCTGGATCGCCGAGGAAGATAAAATTGAGGTCGTTGCGGTCTTCGCTGCCACTTATGGCACGTTCCTGCTTGGTTCTCATCTGTATCTCGCCGAGGGTATAGTGTGTCCCGTCAGCCTTACGCTCATAGACGAAGCGGTTATACAGACGGTTGATGCGCTGATTGTCGCTGATATATACTACACGTGTGGTGGTGAAGAGGCCGACAGCCGCCCCGTTGGGGTTGAGCAATGCCAATTCGCCTGCCGATGTCGAGAAGGCATCGACACGTGCATAGTCACACGAAGCCGTAATCCACAATGGCAAACGTGTGGAGCGCAGGCTCGATACGTCATTAGCTGTCAATATCCTCTTCGAAGTCCAGAAGTCGGCATTGCTGTGCCCGATATATGAAAGCACCAGTGCTCCGTCATTGAACACTTCCCTGAGCCTTGCCACAGCCTGAGGATATGTATAGCCGGTGGATGATGATTCGCGTTTATACAAGTCAAGGAAAAGGCGCTCTGTCATATATCCTTCCTTCAACCCTTCGACATAATCAATCAGCTCGTTGCTCTGCTCCATGTGTATCGTGCCGCCGTCATCGAGGTTGTCATCGGCGACCCAGCATATATTGTTCTTCCATGAGCCTTTCTCTGTATTCTGCATGTACCCAATCAGCTTATCCACTATGCCGGATGCTTCTGATACAGTTCTGACCGGGAAACGGCCTATCCCGATGTCCACAGTGTTGCGGGCATCGGTTATGTTGCCCCCCTCGCCGTCATCCAAGAAACCCCAGTAGTCATCAGTCTGGAAGTTGTTCTGTTCGTTTTCGGATTCAAATGGCTGGTAGCTCAGAAGGAAATTGCCGGTAGAGTAGCCATTCCATGTGGAAGTGCGCATTCTGTTATCATAGACACAATCACCGAAGAGCAACAAATATTTGGTGCGTTCCCTGTCTGAAGCAGTGTCATAGAGCATCTTCATCAGCCGTCTGTAGGCTGTCACATCCGGAGTCCCCGAAGAAAACTCATTGTAAACATCTCCCGCATTGACTGTCACCACAGTCATCCCGTCGTTGTCGCGATGCCATTGTGCCAGTCTTTCGGCTGTGTCATACATTGCTCCGTTGGCCGGTATCAGTATCACCATATCCACGTCACGCAAAGAATGCAGATTTTGGTTTGCTACTTCGCCTATGACCGTTATGCCATCATTGAGCGGGGCATCAGTATTGACAGCCACAAATCTTCTCGTACCGCCCGTGTCGTCTGTGAAACGTCCTTGTGTCCCCTCTACCGTCAGTTGCATCTGCCTGTATGCCCCGGGCGTGGTGATGTCCCACACTTCTGTCGAGGCCGTGATATTGTCAATCACATAAGTTTCGTCGCCGGCGGCATCCATGTTTGAGAAGAGCAAAGTCGAGGAGGTCATCTCCAGCCTGCGTGTATAGTTTATCAGTATATATTCGAGGTGTGCGGACATATTGCCAGATGTCGAGTGCCTGAGCCCTACTCTCAATTCGTCGGTGTCAGCCGTGTCCCACATACAAGTGGTCAGTGTGCGACGTGCAAATATATATTGGCTCGACGAGGCGACACGCATGTCTGTCGAGCGGCCAAGTTGCTCGCCGTTGGCAGATATCTCCAAGTAGCTGTTGAGCGACGATGATGCCGTAGCAAAGGCTACATCTATGCGTACGTCAGTGCCGTGCACGAGTCCGTCAAGCGTGAAATCATATTCGCGGCTGCGGCCGTTGCGGAAATCATAGGAGTCATATATACGCCGTCCGAAGTCTGCCCATGTGAACAGCTCATCACCTTTGTAATATATATAATCTACGAATGAATCAATCTCATTGCCGGTACTCCCGGCAGAATCAGGCTGTGTGAAAGCGAGCGGTGAATCTTTCTCGGTCAGGAAGTAGTATCCATAGTCCGAACAATAATTCGTGACCGGCTGCCAATAGAGGCCTCTCACATCGCTGGCAGGGTCTTGACGCAGCGGTCCCTCGGCAAAGAAGAGCAGGGCACTGCCGGTCAGTCTGACAGGCACTTCAGGCAAATCATTACAATAAGTACCCTTGCTGAAATCTTCTTGGAGCAGATTGCCTCCATAACCATAGACGGCCACGCGCGACGGGTCGTTGAAACCCATGGAGGCAAGACGCGAATAAGAAATCGAATATACCCCGGTCTCACCCACTCTGATTTTGACCCAGCGTCCCGAAGCGAGTACCGAAGAGTCGGGATAGGCTGTAGCGTCGGCCTGCGCTGCACGGCCCGGAGCACGATGTGTGGCAGTCTCTGTCACACGCAGCCGGAAAGAAGTAACACGGCAATAACGCCCCTCATGATAGGCCATAGGGACCATACGTACGACGAGATAGGCTTCGCCCGAGACATAGCGTATGTCCTGCTCGACTTTCAAGCCGGGGCCGAGCGTGAGTCCCAGCCTGTCCATGGCATCTTGTTGCCAAGTCGGGAGCGGTTCGTAGGAGGGAAACTCGACCGTGACCCTGATATCGCCACCGGAATAACCGGAGCCAAGTCTGATTGTCTGTGTATAGTGCGGGAAAGGATCACCATCATCAAATGCTGCTCCATCGAAATTGAAAGGACGTTGCACGGCATACGGTTCGTAGGTATATACCGGCCTGTCGCTCCAGTTGAGCGTCACGAAATCCTGTGTGACCGCCTTGCACGGCACACAGGACAGCAACACGGCCAAAATCAATACGATGCGTAGCTTCATTCTGCTATTGGGTTTAAAGTCTCATTTGATTCTAAAATCCAAGACCTTAGAGCCACACAGAGTGCCGCACAGGTTGTCACCGACTGCCACAGGCATTTCCTCTGACGGGAATCCGGTAAAGATGAGGTCACCCATCTTGATGGTCGTCCCGGCACTGACAGTCGCTATCAGACTGTCGAAACCGCGCAGCAGGTCATCAGACTTGCCCTCTTGCACAGTCTCACCGTTGCGGCTGACAGCAAAAGACAACCCCTCGTCACCGACAGTCAAGGCATCGACCGGCACGAAATCGCCGACGACAGTTGCCCCGTCAAACCCATCATAGAGCATATTGCCGTGTATATGGCATCCGTCGTCTGCAATATGGCCGGCAGCCTTGAAACTCACGCCCACCGTCACGGCATCATAATAGCGGCGGGCATATTTGCGACTCACACATTTCCCAAGCCTGCACACGCGCAGCACCAATGCTGCTCCCCACTCTATCCCGTCCGGAAAATCCGGAATGAACATAGGTTTGCCGCCGTGCAGCAGCGACGAATCGGGCTTGAGAGTGACCCAAGGTCTCTGGTTTATTAACGTGCCGTCGCCGGCATTATTGCTCTGTGGCAAAATATAGTTGTTATGTATACAGATTATTTTCATCCTCTCGTGTCAAATGTTCAGCCTGTTAAACATCACGGCCAGATGTGCATAGAGCGAGGTGTTTTGCACCACGATGTCGGCCGGCACGCGGATACGGAAAGGGGTAAAATTCCAGACTCCCTTGATGCCACATTCCACCATCCGGTCAGTGACCTCCTGCGCCACGCCTATCGGCACTGTCAGTACCCCTATGGTGACATTGCTGCCTTTCATACGTCTGTCGAGCCCTGAAAGGTCATAGACGGGGATGCCATTGACGTTGCTCCCGATGATGTCACGGCGCACGTCAAAGGCGCCTACAATCTCCAGCCCATAGTGTTTCAAACCGCTGTCTTGCAACAATGCTGCCCCGAGGCTTCCGACGCCGAAGAGAAAAGCGCGATGCACTTCACGCGGCCACAGGAATTCCTCGAGCACGCCGATCATCGTGTCTACGTCATAACCTACCCTTGTCCTGCCCGAAATCTTGACGTATGACAGGTCTTTCGCTATCTGTGAAGCGTCGATGCCGGTCTCACGCGACAGTTGTGTGGATGACACCGACCGTGCCCCACGCTCTTTGAGCAGTTTGACATTTGACAGATACCACGGCAGCCGGCGCAGGGTCGGCTCGGGAATGCGTTCAATCAACTTATTGTTGTTTTCTGCCATCTGCTGACTGATTTCTTTTTTTAATTTACTAACGTCGCAAAGATAAGACTTATTGCCCAAAACGCATCACACGTCCCCCATTCAAGCCCCGCTGCCGCACGGCGGGACGATGCCGCTACATGGGCGGGATATGGATGCAATCATCGCTTGCACCGGGGGCAATCGTGCATTGGGCGGTATCCAATCTCTATTTAACGTCGTTGAATATATAGATACCGACGTTGAATATATAGATGACGACGTTGAATATGTAGATACCGTCGTGAAATAGAAATTGCATGGGGACTTCGCGGGAATTGTGTGTGTCATCATGTCTTTTCACATAGGGCTTGTCCTTCTTTCTGTATGTGGTGACATGAAAAGAGCCTCCCGACCTTTTCCGGTGCGGGAGGCTCGTGTTGCCTGTCAAGTATGTGCTATGACAGCTTAGTCATTCGGGATTACCTCAAAGACATCTACCTGTCCATCAATCTGTATGCTGGCCGCGCCATCGCTCAGTCTGATGGTGGTAAACGGGTCATCTACGACAGTCTCGCTCAACTTTGACCCGTCGGCGGCCAATTGCCGGATTTTGACATCCGACTTGCCTATCTCCCCGAAAAGGAATGTATAGCCCCTGACGCCTTCGGCTGTGCCAAATGTCACTGTCCCACGGTTGCCAAATGTCGTGTCGAGGCGTCTGTCAAACATTGCCAATGCGCCTGCCGTGTCGTCGCAGTCGAGGGTGAAACCGAGGTTGTCGAGCCTGAGCGGATTGACCTCAAAGCTTCGCACCGATGCATAATTGGTCCTCTGTGAATCAAGACGGCGCAGACGGACATAACGGGCCTTGACTGCTCCGCCGCGCCAGTCGATGACATACTGCCCGCGCAGGTCGGCCAACAGGGGCTGCCATGTGCGTCCGTCGGCAGAACATTCGAGGATTGCGTGGTCGAAATAGTCTACGTCATCCACCGAGTTGCGGCCTTGCAGGATTGAGACTTCGGTGACGTCGATGACTTTGCCGAGGTCTACGCCTATCCAGTCGCCGGCTTTCTGCGATACTCCCGAAGTGTAGTGGGTCACGGTGTCGTTGTCAAACATCAGCTTGGTCAGGGTCGTCTTGCCGTTGGCAAAGGATGCCATGCCCTTGTATGTCTTGGGAGCTTCGCCCATCAGCTTGGTCATGAACGCTCCGGCGAGATCATCCATGGCATTTTCATAGAACGGTTGCAGCTTCATCGTGCCTGACTTGTGCGCTTGATAAGCAGCACGCTCCTCATCTGTCATGACATTGGCGATATAGTTGTCCCAGAAGTCTGCGTCGCTGACAGCTGCACGATAGAGCATCATCAACTCGAGTGCGCGGCGGCCGCGTGTGCCCAGCTTGCCGAATTCGATGAGCCATGGGCGAAGCTCGGAGAGCAATGCCTGATTGGGACAACGCTCCTCGATAATTGCCGGGACGGACTCTATCTCATTGAACTCTGCGAGGAGCCGGCCTGCGGCTTTGTCATCCCAGCCGGCCAGACGGAACGTCTTTGTCTCCCAAGACTCGTCGCGGCGATAGCCTGTCTCTGTGTCGCACGAGTGTATCGCGAATGTGCGATAAGCGTCGGCAGCGCCGGGCATCAAGGCTCTCAGGCCGCGCTCCCAGTTGTCCAGCGGGTTGTAATCGCTGATGTTCCACGAATAGTCGGCCACACCATAGAGAGCCAGTTGCGAAGCTTCGCCATGTTCCATCGGGTTGCTTACGAATCCGCAAAGGTCATCATCATCCAGAGTCGTATCGAGTCCATAGACAGGACCTTGCAGTATGATGTTGCGCACATAGTCTGTCACGGGATAGTTCCACCAATAATATGCCGGACGCTTGATGCGTGTGTTGATCCAGTCAAGTGTCTCACGTGTCAGGTCACTGCACACGACATCGCCGGTCCAGAAGACATTGACTGATGGGTCAAGTGTCCTCCCATAGATGGCAAGTGCTCCGTCCTCGCCGGGCTTGGCCCACAGTCTCGAGTAGTCGGTGGGGCAGACGATGAGCGGTGAGACATCCCCTTTGGCCTTGACGAAATCTTTGCTCAGGCGGTTGAGCAACTCGGTCTGCTTGACAGGGTTTGTTCCCTCGCCTGATATGTCGTCAAAGAAGATGGCAAACGACCGCACGCCGAGGTCATACATCAAATTAAATTTGTGTACGAGGTTCTGATAGTCTTCTTCATTCCATTTGATGTCCTGCCCCGGATGTATTGCCCAGACAAAGTCTACTCTGTTGGCCTTGCTGCGTTCTACCAGTTGGCGGATGTTCTCTGCTTCCTTTTCGGGATATGGCAATCTCCAGTTGGGGCTGCTGTGATATGGGTCGTCCTTAGGGCCATAGATGTAGGTGTTCATCTTGTTGCGCCCATAGAAATCAATGAGGTCCATCCTCACTTGGTGCGACCACGGTGTGCCATAGAAGCCTTCGACCACGCCGCGATAAGGCAAAGAGGGATAGTCACCGATGGTAATATATGGCAAAGTGCCGTCTTGTGCGACAGGGCTTTCCATTATTTGCCTCAATGTCTGCAAGCCATAGAATGCCCCACGCTCATCATAGCCGACGATATTGACTCCGCGTTTGTCCACAGTCAGGATGTATGCGCCTGATTTTTGTTCTACACCCTTGCGTGACGCCACTTTCTTGCCGAAATCAATCGTCAGGCTTACGCCTTTGTCATTTTGCCTGATGAAATTCAAGCTATTGCCAAATTTCCCATGCTTGTCATTGACGTCGAATCCGTCTGTCACTGCCAGTTTGGCGTCTTCCAACAGTTCCATGGCTTGCGGCGTAGGATTGATAAACAGGCCATGGTGATCAATCTTGTGACCGGTCACCGGCATGACGTCCTGCGACTCGCCTCGCTGCGAGTCAAGGTCGAAGCCTGTGTCTTGTGCTGTGGCTGACACAGCGGCCAAAGCACAGAAAGCGAACAGGCATAAAGTTTTCTTGTAGTTGTTCATATTGAAATATGCTATATGTTTAACATTGGACTTGCTATTTGGCATGTCTGTGCTGCATGAACCGCCGGCTGAGCCATCTTCTCACAGGCTCATCATACAGCTTGAGGCATGCATAAGCCAAAATGATATTGCCAACAAACAGAGCCAACGCAACCGGCCATGTCTGGGCAAAGGTGTATCCGTTGCGCCATAGCCATGAATAATAAAGGTACATCGATGGGTAATGGACTATGTATATAGGATAAGAAATATCCCCTAAGAATTTGCAGATGCGTGATGAGATCCTGTCTGTTGTCTTGCCGGATGCTGCGATATAGACAAGCACCGGGAATATGACAATCGTGCAGACAGCATCATAAAGACCATTTTGCCAAGCGGCAGATTCTCCCCCGATGTGAGGTACAGCAAACAGTATTGCCAAGACAAAGGAGCAAATCCAGAATGCACCACGGACAGCCACCGGCCTGAAGACACGTGACATCAGCAATCCGATGCAGAATGAGAACAGCAAGCGCAACATGCCTCCGAGCAGATTATGGTCAATCAACGACCATCCTACCCCCAGATGCCCGTATCCGGACAAGCCGAGTATGGCATACGAGGCTAATCCTACGCCGGCAAGTCCTACAAAGAACGCAAGGAACGGCGTAGACATCCGTCTCAAGAACAAAGCATAGAGTATGTTGCCTATATACTCGAAAAACAGTGACCAGCTCGGGCCATTGAGCGGAAACATCTCGTTATTGCCCCTCACATCATGGGCAGCCCCGGGCATCACCGGACATAAAAACAGATTTGCCAGTAACGCCAGCAACACCATCGACAGTGGAACGGCCACTCCATCCCAACGCTCGCTCCCCTGTAACCAATAGCTGATAGCACCAAATACGGCCCCGAGAATAACCATGGGGTGCAGACGTATAAGACGCCTCTTGAAGAATTGCTTTATTGTCAAAGTCTTCCCCCAACGGTCATCGTAGGCATAACCTATCACGAAGCCTGAAAGTATGAAAAAGAAATCGACGGCCAAATAGCCATGATTGAATTTCTGGTCATAAGGACTCGTGGCAAACCCCTCAAACACATGATACCAGATGACAAGCAACGCGGCCACACCACGCAATCCGTCAAGGAGTTCATAGTGAGGCTTTGTATCAGAATAAGCAGCAGATGATACTTTTTGCATAATTATTGTTGTATTGTTGTTAATCTTGCTGCAAATGTATGGATGACTGCAATGAGAAAATTTGCCGTAAAGCAAAAAACAATTATGCGGGGTGTTATACTTCAAATAGATTGTCATAAATGATGCGCGGCCATCATCTGTGGCCACGCATCACATGATTGGCTCACAAGCCGTTTTCGACCAGATAACGCTCAACTTCGATTGCAGCTTTACAGCCGCTGCCCGCTGCTGTCACTGCCTGACGATATTGCGTGTCAGCCACATCACCGGCAGCAAAGACTCCTGCCACGTTTGTACGCGGAGTGCCGTCTTTGGTAATGATATATCCTGTCTCATCACAGTCGATAAATGGTGCGAACACTTCAGTATTAGGTCTGTGCCCTATTGCAAGGAAGAAGCCATCTATCGGCAAGTCATATCTCGTTTCGTCAGCTTCGCCCTTACGTCTGACGACGTGGACCCCTTCTACTCCATTGTCTCCATATAGCCCTACGGCATTGTGTTCAAACAATACTTCAATCTTGTCATTTCCCATCACCCTGTCTTGCATGATCTTTGAGGCTCTCAGGTATGGCTTACGTACCAGAAGGTAGACCTTCCGGGCTAATCCTGCCAGATATGTGGCTTCTTCGCAAGCTGTATCGCCTCCACCTACTACGGCCACAGTCTTGTTACGATAAAAGAATCCGTCACATGTAGCGCATGCGCTGACTCCCATGCCGGCATATTTTTTCTCATCGTCCAGACCGAGGTATTTGGCAGAAGCTCCCGTAGCTATGATGACAGTGTCGGCCAGGAGTTCTTTTTCTTCATCTATTTCAATTTTGAAAGGGCGCTGGTTGAAATCGACTTTTGTCACGATTCCCATACGTATGTCCGCTCCAAACTTCATGGCTTGGCTCCGCATGTTCTCCATCAGTTGCGGGCCGGTGACTCCTTCGGGGAAACCCGGGAAATTCTCGACCTCAGTCGTCGTAGTCAATTGCCCTCCTGCCTGCAGCCCTTCGTAAAGGACAGGAGAAATATTTGCCCGCCCGGTATAAATGGCGGCCGTATAGCCTGCCGGGCCGGAACCAATGATCAAACATCTTACTCTTTCCATAATTTAGTCTACCTATCTTAAATCTACAATATTAAAGTCAGGGTATTTGTTTTGGTCGAAGATAAACATATTACTGTCAGTCTTCACCTTTTTCTCCAGTTTTTTTATCGTGATTACCGAATTGTCGCCTCCGCCGTATATGACCGTCAGGCTACGGATGTCGCCCGCTGAGTCCACATAGAGGTCGAGGGATTCATATTCGGCCGATTGTCTGGGGGTGAGTGTCACTTTGCCATAGCCGGCTGCTTTGCTGCCAAGCGTGGCTTTGAAATTGCGGTCCCACTCTTTGAGCAGGGCATACGGATTGATATACATCAACTCTTCGGCTGTCGGGGCGGTAACATAGACTTCGCCTGATTGCATCATGCAGCTCCATAGGGTTGTCCCGTCATACCACACCTCGGCATCAGCCGACTCCAGATGGAATTTGTCAGAGCTGACAGTCAAGGTCGAATTGCTCCCGTCGATGTCCAAATGGACACGGAAGTCACCGTATGATTTTATTCTGCTTTCGATGCCGCTCAACAGGCTTGCGGCATCGGGGGCATTTTGCGTGTAAGCAAGACATGCATACAGCGCGAACACGATAGTCAATAACTGCTTCATTTCAGATTATCCAATTTCATTTGCAGGTCAGTTTCATCCATGCAGAGCACTTGGCGCGGCTTGCTGCCGTCTGCAGGGCCGACTATGCCGGCCCGCTCGAGCTGGTCCATTATCCTGCCCGCACGGTTGTAGCCGATGGAGAACTTGCGCTGTATCAACGATGTCGAGCCCGACTGATGTATGACAACGAGCCTTGCGGCATCTTCAAACATAGCATCGGTCTTGTTCATGTCAATGTCAGAGTCACTGTCAGAGCCGCTGTTTTCATCGACATACTCGGGCAGATAGAATGCCGTGGCATATCCCTGCTGGCCGGCTATATACTCCGTTATGTATTCGACTTCATTGGTACTGACGAAGGCGCACTGCACGCGCACGGGGTCGTTGTTTTGCAGGAAGAGCATATCGCCGTTGCCGATCAGTTGTTGTGCTCCGGGACGGTCGAGTATGACCATAGAGTCGATACGTGCCGACACTTTGAACGCTACACGTGCCGGGAAGTTGGTCTTGATGTTGCCGGTGATGATCTGCGTGGTCGGACGCTGCGTGGCGATGATCATGTGTATGCCCACGGCACGTGCGAGCTGGGCGATGCGGGCTATCGGGAATTCGATGTCTTTGCCCGCTGTCATAATCAGGTCTCCGAATTCGTCAATGATGACTACGATGTAGGGCATGAACTTGTGCCCCTTTTCCGGATTGAGCTGGCGTGAGACAAACTTTTTGTTGTATTCTTTTATGTTGCGCACATGTGCCGATTGCAAGAGTTTGTAGCGTTCGTCCATCTCGATGCAAAGCGACTTGAGTGTGTGTATCACCTTGGTACAGTCGGTGATGATGGGCTCGTCAGAATCGGGCAATTTGGCGAGGAAATGTTTCTCGATGACCGAATAGATGCTGAACTCCACCTTCTTGGGGTCGACCATGACAAACTTCAATTCTGCCGGGTGCTTCTTGTAGATGAGTGAAGCGATTATGACATTGAGTCCCACGGATTTGCCCGTGCCGGTCGTGCCGGCTACCAATATGTGCGGCATCTTGGCGAGATCGACCATAAATACCTCGTTGGTGATGGTGCGCCCGAAAGCTATCGGGAGCTCGAAGGTCGATTCCTGAAACTTCTTAGAACTTATGATCGAGCGCATCGACACTATCTTGCGGTCAGAGTTGGGCACCTCGATGCCGATTGTGCCTTTGCCCGGGATGGGGGCAATGATTCTGACACCGGCAGCCTTGAGACGCATGGCTATGTCATCTTCGAGTCCGCGGATTTTGGCTATCCTGACACCTTGCTCGGGAGTAATCTCATAGAGCGTGATGGTCGGCCCCACTGTGGCGCGGATAGAACATATCTCTATGCCGAAACTGCGCAAAATCTCGGTGATGCGGTTTTGGTTTTCTTTCTGTTCCTCGATATTTACCGGTGGTTCAGAGTTGCCGTGCTGTTCGAGCAGGTCGATGGCCGGGAATTTATAATATTCCAAGTCCCGGCGCGGGTCGTATGGCTCGGTGGAGTCGATGTCTATGGTCTGTTGTTGCACCACTGTTTCCTCATCGCTCTTTGCCACTTCTATTACCATGTCACCCACACGGCTCTGGATTATTTCGGGTTTATCATTGTCATCAGGCATGGTCAGCTCAGATGTCTTATCATTGCTGTCACGGCATTGCATGGTATCGGCATCGGCATACGATGTTTCGGCCTCTGGCATTGTACCTTTTTGCTCTTTGGGTACTACCCTGTCGCTCGCAGGGTCGGATGCCGTGCCCGGCGCATGAGTATGATCGTGTTTGCCGGTTTCGTCTTCGTTGTCGGTGTCTGCTTGTGGCGGTACATGGCCGGACGGTGATTTTACCTTGCGTTTGAATATTTTGGCACCCAGATTTCTGAGCACAGGCACTGTCCTTGCACTGATATACATCATTATCAGCAGCAGCGAGGCAATCAGTGAGAGCCAAAGTCCCACCGGCCCTATCTGGTGCCATAGCCATTCGGAGATTAATTCGCCATGCTTGCCGCCGAAACTGATAAACGAGTCTTTATATAGCGGATAAAATGATGTCGCAGTGAAGACTGACACCCAGATAGTCATGAGCAGACATCCTATCACCGTCTTCAGGTAATCAAATTTCCCGACGCGCAAGAGCTTGAGTCCGGACAATAGTAGCACACCCACAAGAAAAAACGAAGCTATGCCGAAACCGTCATTGATAATGAATTCTGAGAAGCTCGCCCCTCCCCCGCCCGTCGGGTTCTCGACCTGCGATGCCGCAGCAGCTGCGTTAGCGCTGTTGCTATTAACGGTGCTGTAATCATTTCCGCCGGTCAAAAAGAATGAGATGAAGGCTATCAAAAAATAAATAGACACCACCACAATCACAAAACCTATGCCGAAACGCTTGTTGTCATTGGCAAAAGTCTTGACTTTTGAGAATAAAGACGTTTTGTTCATTTCTGTCTATTAAAATGATTCAAATGAGTGCCGCGCGGACTAAAAGGATATGCTGCAATTGATGCTGACATTGGACCTGAACTCGCGTTTGTCGGTCGATGCGCCTCCGAAATAATAGCCTCCCCTGATGCCATAATAGAGGGTGTTGCGCTCGTTGAGCTTCTGCTCAAGGCCGACCCCGAACTCCGGTCCCACGGCGAGCCGTGCAGCCTGCAATGGGAGGACAGTGTCTTCGCCTCCATAGTTCTCGATGATATCCATCTTGCCCGACACCTTGATGTCGAATGTCGCGCCCAACTCGATGTAGGGCAACACCTTGCTGTCAAGGTTTGAAAAGCGGTACTTGAAAAGCAACGGCAAAACCAATGAATGACGCTTGTATTCAAAAGCGTAGGCGTCAAGTTCGCTGTTGAAGTCATTGCTTCGTGTCTTGGTAAAAAAGTAATAAAGCTCAGCCCTGAAACTGATGCGGCGGTCTATGGGCAGCTCGACAAAGAGTCCCGGCATGGCGTATGGTCTGTCCGGAATGCCATTTTCATAGCGGTTCTCATCCTCGAAGTTGAAGAACGAATATCCTGCATTGACCGCCACGCCCCACTTGACGCCGGGATAGTCATTGACAGAGCATCTGGTGTAGGCTTCATAGAGTGACAACAGTGATGACTCGGTCATCTTGAGCGGCTGCTCGTCGAGTTCATCCAGCAATGGACAGTCTTTGGCCCGTTGCCTGAGCTGGCTGCGGTAAGCCTCGCCATCATCATTGACAGACACATATCGGCCCGTCTCCTTGTCAATTGTGAAAAATATGCGGCCGCTACGCCCTTCATACTCATAGAGTGAGATATCACTGTCTCTGACCAGCTCTTTGAGGAATACCCTTGCCGTGTCACCATTGAGCATGACCGTAGATGAGACATAACGGTAGCCGAAGTCTGTCCCATAGGAAGCTATGTCGCGCGGGTAGTAAAACCTGCCGCCATCACCCCTGACCGAAATCATGACACGCTCGCACGCGTCTGCATAGTCAGGATTTTCGATTGTGACGCCGTCATATCGCGTCCCGTCATTAGTTATGAAATATCCATCTTTTGACACTTGAGCCATCGCGCCCAGTGCCACGAAAGTCATAAATAGTAAACCAAATATTTTTCTCATTTGCAATCTATGTCTGTTTTTTGTCCTGCTGTCTAAGACATGCGGTCCCGATAGTCGGCATAGCCAAACTTGCGGACACATCGATACCCCGTAGCAGGGTCATATATGCCTATCTCGGGATGTGTGACTCCGTTGAACATCGTGGTCTTGACCATCGTATAGTGTATCATGTCACGGAACACAATCCTCTCGCCCACTATGGGCTCGTGACCGTCATCGAATGACCAATCGCCATAGAAGTCCCCTGCCAGACAGCTGTTGCCCCCCATGCGCCAACGCCTCTCTCCATCGAGAGGATCATGCATGCCGATAATGGCAGGTTTATAGGGCATTTCAAGGCAATCCGGCATGTGGCACGCAAACGACACGTTGAGCATCAGCGTGTCTGTCCCACCATTGCTGACGATGTCCTCGACCGTGGCGACCAGACATCCTGTGTCCCACGTAAATGCACTGCCGGGCTCCAATATCAGTTTCAGATGCGGATAGTCCGCAGACAGACAGTTGAGGATGTCAATCAGCTTGTCCACATCATATTCCTCATGTGTCATCAGATGTCCTCCGCCGAGGTTGAGCCATTTAATGCGGTCGAAAAACCTTCCGAAACGTTTCCTCACGGCTTCGAGTGTCGCAGCCAAATCGTCTGGCTGTGACTCGCAAAGCGAATGGAAGTGCAGGCCTTCGAGACCTTCGGGCAGTTCTATGAGGTCTTCTGACAAGACCCCGAGCCTTGACCCACGGTCACAAGGGTTGTATAGGTCGGTCTCGACAGTCGAATATTCTGGATTGATACGCAGCCCGCATGACACTCCCGCGGCTCTGGCACGTGCGCCAAAGCGTTCATACTGTGTCAAAGAGTTGAATGTGATGTGTGTACTGTATGACAATATCTCATCTATCTCATTCTCGCAATAGACGGGTGCGTAGGTATGTGTCTTGAATCCGAATTTGTCAAATACCAGATGGGCCTCCGCAAGCGAACTTGCGGTAGCCCCATCTGAATGTTTCTTCAATTCCGGGAAGATGCTCCACATCGCATTGGCTTTCAATGCGACTATGATGTCAGCCTTTGTCTCGCGGCGCACACGGTCAATAGTGTCCATATTAATGGACAAAAGCTCGCGGTCAAGGATGTATGCCGGCGATGGCAGCGATGTGAAATCACGCGACTTCAGAATTGAATCTTTTTTGCTCATAACTCAAGGTCGATGTCAAACTGCTCAATCCAAGGCAAGCCCTGTTCCCCGAGTTCTGCCAAGAATGGATCTGGGTCGAATTGCTCGACATTGAATACACCGGGAGCTTTCCACAGACCTTTGGCATACATGGCTGCCCCAAGTGCAGCGGGGACTCCGGTCGTGTAGCTGACAGCCTGCGTCCCGGTCTCTTTGTATGCTTTCTCATGGTCGCAGTTATTATATATATAATAGGTATGCTCCTTTCCGTCTTTTACACCCCTTATACGGCAACCTATCGATGTCTGGCCGTGATAGTCAGGTCCGAGCGATTTCGGGTCAGGGAGGACTGCTTTGAGGAATTGTATTGGGACAATCTCTACACCATTATATATGATTGGGTCGATACGTGCCATGCCTATGTCTTGTATCACTCTGAGGTGGGTCAAATATTCCTGACCAAATGTCATCCAGAATCTTGCCCTCTTGATAGTCGGGTAGTTTTTGACAAGAGATTCAAGCTCTTCATGATAGATGAGGTATGACTCTCTTTCACCTATCTCAGGATAATGCAGCGGACGATGTATCTCGTGGGGCTCAGTCACAACCCACTGTCCGTTCTCATAGTATTTGCCTTTCTGTGTGACTTCGCGAATATTGATTTCGGGATTGAAGTTTGTTGCAAAAGCTTTCCCATGATTTCCTGCATTGCAATCGACGATGTCAAGATAATGTATCTCATCGAAGTGATGCTTGGCAGCGTATGCAGTGAAGATTGCCGATACTCCCGGGTCAAAGCCACATCCGAGGATAGCGGTCAAACCCTTCTCTTTAAAGCGATCCTGGTATGCCCATTGCCAGCTGTATTCGAAGTGAGCTTCATCTTTTGGTTCATAATTAGCCGTATCCAGATAGCTGGCATTGCACTCCAGACATGCGTCCATAATTGTCAAATCTTGATATGGCAAAGCCACATTGATGACAATGTCCGGTTGGAATGATTTCATGAGAGACACCAATTCATCGACTCTGTCAGCATCGACCTGCGCAGTTTTAATCCTGTCATCTCCGATGAATTTTGCAATGGCATCGCATTTGGATTTTGTGCGGCTAGCCAGCATAATGTCCGTGAACACGGGATTGTGAGCCACTTTATAGGCTACGACTGTGCCGACACCGCCTGCACCGATAATCAGAACTTTACACATTACTTTATATTAATCTTATTGCAAGGTACAAATTGAGGACCTCGCTGACTCATCTATTAAATTCATTTGTTTTTATACAGCAAACTTAAAAATTGATACAACATCTTTGCTGCCAGAAAATCAGGAGCCTTGTTGATGACATTGGGACAAAGCTCTACTATGTCAAAAGCCACCACACGATGGCCGGCTACCACTGAGCCAAACAAATCAAGGACATCGCGATAAGTCAATCCGTCAGGCTCCGGTGTACCGGTGGATGGCATATATGCAGGGTCAAGCACATCGAGATCGACCGTTACATAGACTTCTTCAGCCAAGCGGCTGCAGACCTTTTCTATCCATTTTGGGTCACGCTTCAGCGTGTGTGAGTGAAAGATGTTGTCTGCGACAAGGTTTTGTTTTTCCTCTGCCATGCATGTACTACGGATGCCTACTTGGATGACATTACCGGCTACTTCCTTTGCTCGAGCCATGACACAAGCGTGATTATACGGCGAACCTTCATATATGTCACGCATATCCGTATGCGCATCGAGTTGCAGGACAGATATTCCGGGATGATGTTTTGCGGCAGACCTGATGGCACCTATACTTACAGAGTGTTCACCACCTATTACTACCGGGAATTTGCCGTCATCAAACAAGCGGTCCATGCGTCTTTCCACTTCATCAGCCATAGCTTCCGGCGATGACGCCTCAGTCACGGGCGCCAAAGTGGCAATGCCATTGCGATAGACCTCTGAATCTGTCTCGATATCATAGAACTCCATATTGTACGAAGCATCAAGCAAGGCTTCTGGCCCCTTATCCGCACCTTTTATCCAAGTGCTTGTTCCGTCATAAGGGACTGGCAATATCGATATGAGTGATTTATCGTAATCTGTATAAATATCCTCAAAATCTCCAAAATTTCTCATCTGTAGGTTATATGTCAATTTTGAAAACAAAGATATAATTTCTGCAGGTTTCTGACCTATAGATCAAATGAAAAATATCATGCCACGTAATGTCATACGCTGACTATTTATGAATGCCGATTTTCCAAATATTCCTAATATTCATACTTTTGTAGCGTAAGATGACTGATGATGAAAAAGCCCACCGATAAAGCAGCCACGTCACATGCAAGACGCAGGAAGCGTCTGACATGCCTCGTCAATGAGCGTGAGAATGAAATCATAGACAATTATCTCAAACGGTGCAAAATCAAGAATAAGTCTACATGGCTCCGTGAGACAATCCTGTGGTTTATCTATACACGCAATGTAGCCGACGGCCCTACTCTATTCAGCGACCATGAGATGCGGAGGTGAGCAGGATGATACATGACGATGACTACTATATGGGATTGGCTATTGATGAAGCCAAGCTCGCGATGGCTGCCGACGAAGTGCCTGTCGGTGCTGTAGTCGTAAGCAATGGGAAAGTCATAGCCAGAGGGCACAACATGACCCAGCGTCTAAACGATGTCACTGCACATGCCGAAATGATAGCTGTCACATCTGCGTCAGTGTGGCTCGGGGGAAAATATCTCACAGGTTGCACACTCTATGTCACACTCGAGCCGTGTGTCATGTGCGCCGGGGCATTGGGATGGGCACAACTGGGACGCCTCGTCTATGGAGCTGATGATCCGCGCCGCGGTTACTCGACTACTGCTCCACAGTCACTGCATCCCAAGACTGAAGTCACAAAAGGAGTGAAATCGGATGAATGCACCAAAATGATTGTAAGTTACTTCAAGGGCAAGCGCGGCAAAGGGAAATCATGACTTGTGGTCATCCTTGATTTCCTCAAACTCGACATACTCACCCTCGCTTTCTTCGAATATCTTGCCGTCATCATTGCCATTACTACGGTTATGCGTTGTGGCATCACTACTATGCCCACGCTCCTCGCCGGTATTTTGACGGCCGGCCATGCGCTTTATCCCACGCAGCAGACCGAAAGCCGATACCAGCAAAAATACCAGTACAAACAGCCCTAAACCTAAGATAAACTTAATAAGACACATGGTTGCGCTGCTTGATAAATAATAGCAAAGAGATGAGAATATACCATATTATAGCCAATGCTATGCCCTTGACTCCTGTCAAAGCTATGATAATCAGCGATGTGATGACGAATATATATCTCACACGGTTATCGTGCCAGCCCATAGTCTTTAATTTCAATGAGAACATTGGCAGTTCGCAGACAAGCAGAAATGACGATATGGCCACCCCTGCAATCAGCCACACCGGGCTAAGCATCTTCAGCCATGCCTCACAACCGGCGGCCAAAGCCACCCACAAAAGCGTATTGGCCGGTGTCGGCAAGCCGATGAATGATGTCGTCTGCCGCTCGTCGATATTGAATTTGGCCAGTCTGAGTGCCGAAAATATTGCTATTGCAAAGGCCGTATATGGCAACATGATTCCCGCCCATTCAGGGATGCAGGAATAATCATACGACCCAAGGAGTGAGAACACCACCATCGAAGGCACCAAACCGAAGCTGATGTCATCTGCCAACGAATCAAGTTCGAGCCCTATGCGCGATTTGATATGCATGGCGCGTGCGACCAATCCGTCGAAGAAATCAAATACTGCACTCGCTATCACCAGCACCAGCACAGTCTCGTAGCTACCATACAAAGCCCATATACATGCCATGCAGCCGCACAGCAGATTGAGCGATGTCAGCAGGTTGGGCAATGTGAACAGTCTTATCTTGTCCATCACTGTCTGAGCTTAGCGATTATTGTCTGGTTGCCCACTGTGGGCTGCCCCATCTTGACACACACCTCGGTGCCAAGCGGCAGGTAAATATCGACACGCGAGCCGAATTTGATGAAACCCATGTGCTCATCGATATAGCAGTCGTCACCTTCGCGGGCATAGGTCACTATGCGTCGTGCCAATGCACCGGCCACCTGCCTTGCCATGATCTCTACTCCCTCAGGAGTCTCAATGACGATCATCGACCGTTCATTGTCGGTACTCGCCTTGGGAAGCCATGCAGCCATGTAGCGACCGTTCTTGTGCTCTACTTTCTTGACTGTTCCCTCGACGGGATACCAATTGGCATGGACATTCAATATGCTCATGAATATCGAGACCATCATCCGCCTGTCATGGAAATATTCACCCTCATCCACCTCTTCAATCACCACCACCCGGCCGTCTGCGGGAGCCACTACCACGCCGGCAGGATCACTGCCGAAGATACGCACCGGGCATCTGAAGAAATTGACCATCAGTCCGAAAACCAACAGCGAGGCCACTATCACAGACGCAGTGATGACAGTATAGGTCGAGAAATAGCAAATTATTCCATCGACGAGTGCCAGCAGTAAAGCTGACAGTACCAAAATATGTGTACCCTCGCTATGTATCCTGATTCGTTTAAGCCTCTTGATCCTGCCCATCTCAGGTAAGTAAGTTTTAATCCTATATTAATATACATTTAATAACAGTGCAAAAATAAACCAATCTTTTCAATTATCATAAAAAACCGTTGTCTACGAGTTACAGGTGTTGCCAAAATGCATACATCCTCATCCCCGTGCCACGGCATCCGACCATAGTGCACGAATCATTGTATGCCATGGCCGACAGCATACAATGATTTGCAGTATATCATACAATGCCAATAGGGCTTGCCGGGATGGGATCATGCCCGATACCGTCTGGTCAAAAATCCATCATATCGTTTTTATGCTTGCCGGGCATCATCCCTTTGTCACTTCAAGGATGATGCCCGGCATATCCGTCTGTGGGCACAGGCGGCAGATGTGGGTCATGGCTTACAAATCCTTTGCCATAAGATAATTTCTCAATATGATTCCTTGTCTTTCGACCTCTTGCGGCTTGATGGTCTTATATCCCCTCTTTTCAAAAAATGGCCGTGCTGTGATCGAGGCATGCACAACTACACGTCCGGCACTCGTCTCACTCTCCAGCCGGTCGCATATCGCAGTCGCCACTCCTCTGCCTTGGAAATCCTTGTGGACATACAGGCGGTCCAAATAGCCCGTCACATCGATATCACCAAATCCTATGACCAGACTGCCTTCTGTCGCGACATAAGTGAGATGGTCGAGCAACGATGCGTCCCACGCCCTATGATTGATTTCTCCCGTCGCCCAGACATCCAGCTGCCGTGCGGTGTAGTCTCTGCGATTGACAGCATGGACTGTCTCATAAAACAGGCGTGCTATCTGCTCCAGATCGTCTGACCTGTATCGTCTGATGTCCATAGATGTATTATCGCTCATTTCTCATTTTTGAATGTATGGCACGATAGGTTGACGGTGAGACACCGGTCTCGTCCTTGAAGTACCTGCCAAAGAAGGAAAGATTGGGGAAATTAAGTCCATAGGCTATTTCCTTTATGCTTTCTTGCGTGCAGCACAGCCTGTATTTGATTTCGCCAATGACTTTCTCCTTTATAAGTACAGCCGGCGTCTTACCGCATATTTGCTTCACGACAGAGTACAGATGATTGCGGGAGATGCATAGCCGGGATGCGTAGAAATCCACGTTTCGGCTATCCGTAAAATGGACAGAGACCAAATCCATGAAGTCGGCATACAAGCATTCGTAGCGGGATCTATGGACATAGCAGGACTCTGCATTGATGCTGACAGACAATGTCGCCTCACCGTTAAGGACCATTTGCTCGACACAAGGGAGCAGATCAGACAGCCCCATCCCTGTCTTTTCCTGCAACTCTACAAGAGAGAAGTTTTGCTTCCCTCCTATGGCGTTCTTTATGCTATGTTTCATGACATTTCCCGGCATTTCTTCAGTAGGTCGCTGTCTTTTTTATACTCTCTTTCGGTACGTCTTGGCAGCTACAAGGCAAAGCAATAGTGCAAAGCCTGCCAAGGCTGCATACTGCCCCCACAGGTCGGAAATGGATGCCCCCTTCAGATAGACCGACCGCATGATTTCTATAAAATAGCGTGGCGGTATGGCATACGTGATGCACTGTGCCCACTGTGGCATTGATGCTATGGGGGTAAACAATCCGCTCATGAGCTGGAACACTATGATGAAGGCAAACATGGTAAATATGCTCTGCAGTATGGTCGCCGACATATTGGCAATGAATACTCCCAGACTCGACATGACGAGGCTAAAGAGGATGGCTGCCAGATATACGTCGAGGACAGAGCCCTCAGGCACAAGCCCGTAGACCAGCCAGCCGATGAGTATGCCTACGGTCACGACAATGATGCCGACTACCCAGTAAGGTATCAGTTTGGACAGCACAAATTCCAGTCTGCCCACCGGTGTGACATTCATAGCTTCGATAGTCCCGCTCTCCTTCTCGCTCACCAGATTGAGTGCGGGCAGAAAGCCGCAGATGATGATGAGCAGCACCACGATGAGAGCCGGTATCATATATATGCGGAAGTCGAGATGCCGGTTATATAGGTTTATCGTCGAGACATCATGCTGTGACAGGCTGACACCTTGCTCCTCCTGCCAGCGCAGTATGGTATTGGCAATAGACATGGTGGCATATTGCGCACCCAGCATCCCTTTTGTGGCATTCACTCCATTGGCCTTCAGGTCCATTTCCGGTTTATTCCCGTTGGTCAGGTCATTGAGGTAATCCTCGGGGATGGTGACAATGGCATCGGCATCCCCCTCCTCAATCTGGCGGAGTGCTTCGTCATAACTGAAATGGCAACCCACCACAGAGAGATGCTCTGACGCATCCATATCGGCTATTATCCTCCGTGACAACTGTGTATGGTCATTGTCCACCACAGCCACACCCACATTCTTGACATCAAGCGTCGTCACAAATGGGATAATCAGCATCACCAAGATGGGCATGACTACAATCAAACGTGGGATAATGGCATTTCGCTTCATCAGCGCCACCTCCTTTTTCAGCAATATTTTCAATATCCTTCTATCCATCGCATCGTCACTTTTTAGCATTAAATTTCTTTATGGCCAATATCAGCACTCCCATAGTCATACATGACAAGACGATTACTTCGGTAAGCACATATCCGATGGGAAGTTGCTGGATCATCAGCACACGCATGGCCGAGATATACCAACGCGCAGGTATGATGCACGACAGCCATTGCAGGACGAGTGGCATGTTCTCTATCGGGAAAATCATGCCGGACAACATAACTACCGGTATCATAAACATCACCCCTGAGACAAGCAAGGCCGAGACCTGCGTGGCTGCAATCGTGGAGACAAGCAGCCCTAATGCAAGGGCAAGGACAATATACAGGACAGTCACCCACACAACGTTGATCACGCTCGCTGAGAATGGTATCCCCAGCATGGTATAGCTCAGCACGAGCATCAGCGTCAGAATGATGCACGACAGCATAAAGTAGGGCACCAATTTGCCCAATATGATGGTCCACGGGCGGACTGGGGAAACCAGCAAGAGGTTCATCGTGCCTGTCTCTTTCTCGCTGACAATAGAGACTGAAGTCATCATGGCGCAAATGAGAATAAAGATCATGCCCATTATGCCCGGGACAAAGTTGTATGCACTCTTAAGCTGCGGATTATAAAGAGTGCTTGTCACAATCGGAATGCCTGATGTACTATTATTGATGACACTCTCGATATAGGCGGCAGATGTCTGAGCCATATTAGTATTGGAAGCATCCACGATGACCTGATGTCTGAGTTTCCCGTCTTCAGTGCGAAACATGACTGCGGCGTCTGCCTCACCTTTTCTCAACAGGTCTTCGGCTTCGTCATGACTGACTATGCCCTCAAACGTGAAATAGGAATTGGTGCGGAAACGCTCTATTATCTCCCGCGTCTCATCAGTGTGCTGGTCTGTCATGACGACGAGTCTCACGTCATTGACTTCGGTAGATATGGCGAAACCAAACAGCAACAATAGTACGACAGGCATGACAAGTACAATTATTATCGTACGGATGTCGCGCACAAGATGCAACACTTCTTTTTTTATAAGCGATTGGAATATTGACATGGCATTTGTGTCTCTTAGTCAAATCTTTGGGCATCTTTGGCCACTATCCTGAATACCTCGTCCATGGTATCAGCATGATACTTCTGCTTCAATCCCTCCGGGCTGTCCAGAGCTTTGATAGTCCCGTCAACCATAATGGAAATGCGGTGGCAATATTCGGCTTCATCCAGATAATGGGTGGTAATGAAAATTGTCATTCCATCAGATGATGCGCGATAAATCATTTCCCAGAATTTACGCCGCGTGGCAGGATCGACACCACCCGTCGGCTCGTCCAGAAAGACAATGTCAGGCACATGAAGCGTAGCAGCTGTAAACGCCAGCTTCTGTTTCCACCCGAGGGGGATTTCCTTTACCAATACATTGCGCAGGTCTTTCATGCCCAAAGTTTCAAATGCTTTATCAATCTCCTCTCTTATCTTTATGGAAGGCATGCCATATATCGTGGCAAAGAGGTTCAAGTTTTCCCATACAGTAAGATTCTCATAGAGGGAGAACTTCTGACTCATGTAACCGATATGACGCTTGATTTCCTCTGCGTCACGGCTGATGTCATAACCGGCTACGGTGCCAGAGCCGGAAGTCGGATAGCTGAGCCCGCACAACATGCGCATGGCAGTCGTCTTGCCTGCGCCATTGGCTCCGAGGAAGCCGAAAATCTCACCACGACGTACTTGCAAGGTAATGTTATTTACGGCGGTGAAATTACCAAACTTCTTGGTGAGGTCTTTCACAGATATCACTGTATCCTTATCCATCATCTTTAGCTAATTTTATAAACAAGTCTTCTATGTTGCCTTTTGCCTGACAGATGCGGACATCGGTAAGGCCGTTTCCCCGGAGTTTGTCAATTGCTGCGTCAGGATCAAACCCATCGTCCGCGACGACGTGAAGCGTAGTGCCAAAGGTATAGCAGTCATTTACACCCGGATAGCCACGCAATGCATTGAGAAGCGGATACATTTCCACTGCCGATGCTTTGTAAATATTGCTGTCAAGCCTCTCGACAAGATTTTTAGGAGTATCCACACCTAAAATCTTACCTTTATTAATCAAAGCGATGCGTTCACACTGCTCTGCCTCATCCATATAGGAAGTGGACACAAGTATGGTAATGCCTTTCGCTTTCAATGTGGCCAGCATATCCCAGAATTCACTGCGCGACACGGCATCGACTCCTGTGGTCGGCTCGTCCAACAGGAGAACCTTAGGACGGTGTATGAGGGCACAGCTCAAAGCCAACTTCTGTTTCATTCCGCCAGATAGAGCTCTGGCCTTACGATTGGGGAACTTCTTCAATTGATTGAATATAGGCGCTATCAGATCGTAATTGTCCTTGACATCCACACCGAAAAGTGATGCAAAAAATTGCAGGTTTTCACTGACAGTAAGGTCCGGATAAAGAGAAAACCTCTCAGGCATATAGCCTATCTGTGTGCGAAGTTTCCTATAATCGTTTACCACATCCAATCCCACTACAGTGGCAGAGCCTTCGTCAGGATTGAGCAGAGTGGTCAATATCTGGTAGAGTGTGGTTTTGCCGGCACCATCAGGACCGATAAGCCCAAGCATGCAACCTTCGGGCACGGAGAAAGTAACCCGGTCGAGAGCGGTGAGCCGCCCGTATCGTTTAGTGAGATGATTAATGCTTATGGCATTGTTCATAACCGTACTTCTCCATATTGGCCAAGTTTCAATCTGCCGTCATTACTTACAGCTATCTTGACGGCATATACGAGATTTGCTCTTGTGTCCTGTGTCTGGATAGATTTCGGTGTAAACTCACTTTCTTGGGCTATCCAAATAATCTTGCCGGGGTATTCATATTGTTCGTCGCCACCGAAATCAGCAATGACCGTTACCTCTTGCCCTATTGTAATATTAGCTAATTGCGATGCGGTAAAATAACTGCGGAGATAGATATTATCCAGATTGGCCATCTTGAATAGCGGTCTGCCGGGTGTGGCGTATTCCCCTTGTTCGGCATATTTCTGCAATATTGTCCCGGTTATCGGTGCTACAATATTGCTCTTGCGTATTTGTTCTTCAATTTGTTCCCTTTGGTATTGCAAGGCAGAGGCGCTTTCTGTAATAGAGCTGCGGTCTTTGTCAAGCGTGGAAAGCAAGCCTTCGAGCTGTCCATGTAATGTCGCCAGTTGTGCATTTGCATCATCACCCTGTTTCATGGTGGCAGCACCTCCAGCAAGCAGGCGTGCTATGCGGTCACACTCATTTTGCTGATGGGCTATTTGCGTTCTTAATGCCGCTACTTGTGCAGCAATGTCCGGAGATGACTTTTCGACGGCTGATTGTTGGCTCATCAGTTGCTTCTGCTGGAGTGAGAGCAGCGTGGTGTCCACGAGGCCGACCTGCTGCCCCATCGTGACGCTATCGCCTTCTTCGACTGTAAATGATATAAGCTTGCCATTTGTCTCAGATGACACTGTTACAGTAGTCGCCTCAAATATACCGGTAGCATCATACTTTTTATTGTTTTGACAGGAAATAAGGGTGCAAAGAAGCGCAGATAAAAAAACTATCTTTTTCATTTGTTCAGAGTATATTTAAGTTCGTAAATGCTTTGTAGAAGCTGGATTTCATGATAGGCAGCTGTCAAGCGAGCTTGTTTCTCATCCGTTAATTTTGTCAGCAAGGCTGTAGCGTCTATTACACCATTATCAAGTTGCGACTCGGCGGCTTTACGGACATTGGTGCGCAATTCCACTATACGGTCATTATTCTTTATAACTGCCTTTAGTTCGTCTATATGGTCGAGCTGCGAACGTGACTGCAAGTTGATGTTGAACAAGAATATGTCACGCTCGACATTTATGTTGTCCGAGGATAATTTCAGTTTCATTCGGTCATTCTTCTTATTATATAAAGCACCTATATTCCATGACAATTTAACTCCTGCAAGTATATTGAATGATGGATTACGGTTCATCATATTTTCAAAGTAGTCAAACCCTGTATAACCATAATATAACTGAGCGAACAATCCAATCTTAGGCATCATGTTTGCCGTAATGCTCGCGTTTCTCGCCTCGTTAGTCTGCAGCTGTTTTTCAAAATACTTCAGTTCTGGACGACTTGGCATCAAGTCTTGAGGGATAAAGGCTTCGGGCTTAACCAGTTTTTGCCCGACAATACTTTTCCCCATGAACAACCCGAGTACATTGCGATAACTTTGCGAAGCACTTTCTGCTTGCGTAAGTTGTTGTACTGTGCCAAGATACTCCGCCTCTACCATATCCACATCGCTTTGCATGGCCGTACCATTACTTTGCATGATCCGTAACTTATCGAGATTACTTTGCAGCAATAGTTGCATGTTTTTGACTTGTTCAATCTGCGCATCCATAAGCAGGATACCAAAGTATAAATCCTCAACCCTTTCACGAACTGCATAAAGCTGGACATCTATGGCGGCTTGACGTTCGGCATCCTCGGCACGTTCTATTTTCCGGTGTACTTTTGATGTGCCACCGTCCCAAATATTCTGGCTGATATCCGCCCCGATTCTGTACTGCCATTCATTCAGTCCTGCGATATTAGTACCTGTCTGGTTTATAATATTTATCAGTGATTCAGGCAAGGAGGGAGTATCATTCTGTACTGTCCCTTGCCCATATACATTGATTTGAGGCAGCCACCCTTTGTTTATGTTGGACAGGTTTACTTCTTTAGTCTGTTCCAGCAGGTCATACTTGCTGATTATCGGATAATTCTCTTCAGCCAATGCAATACATTCCTCCAATGTAACTTGTGCCGACATTTGAACACATACAAACAAGGACAGCGCCAAAAGCAAATATAATCTTAACATAATCAATGTATTTTAAGCTTGTTAAGGATGGTCTCTACATTCTCAGTCTTACGTAATGCCAAGAATTCGTCATAGCTGTTATAAGAGTCACCTATTGCCCCAAGAACTATCGGTGCTGCCATGAACGGGAACACATTAAGCGACACAATGTCAATAAGCAACATTCGTGCATTGACCTGACGGCAAAGTCCTTTGGCAGCATAGGCATCTATTTCTTGTTGGAGGCTGTTAAGGAGGTTGTTTACAATGTTCTGTGCATTGCGTTTCATCATATCGATTGTATCCGGCCGGGTAAGCACTTCGTTTACTATAAACTTTGGCAAGTCGCGATTGGCTGCGATGAAGTCGAAATGGCGTTCTATACCCTGCCGAATTCTGTCCTCCAATGTCAGATCTTCATCGCCTATAGCACTTATTATAATATTGCCGAGTATGCTTATCTTCTCTGA
>DWUP01000068.1 GCA_020012075.1 Candidatus Avibacteroides avistercoris | reverse complement strand
GTGTCATCCCGCCGCCGGTGTCTTGCAGACGGCGCACCGGTGGCAGCGGACGTGACCGGAAGTGTCATTTGACATTGACCGGCCACCGCTCCCAGATGCACCGTGGGATGAGCCTCCAGATCGCCACCATCAAGGCATAGCGCCAGTCGATCACCGCCACGCGGCGGCGTCTCACGATGGCTGAGAATATGGCCCTCGCCACGTCCTTGACATCGAGCTGCATCGGGTAGCCTTTGCCCGCCAGCAACGCCGTCTTGACAAAGCCCGGCCGAAGGTCGGTCACCGTGATGGCGGCATGACGCATCGCCGCCTGCTGGCGGAGTGCCGAGAGATAGTTGGCCTGATAGCGTTTGCCGGCCGAGTAGGCCGGTGCCGCGCCCAGTCCGCGGGTGGCGGCCACCGACGTGATGGCCGCCAGCTGTCCCCCGCCCTTGGCTACAAAACGGTTGAAAGCCGCATCGACCATCCGTGTGAATCCCTTGACATTGGTCTCGACAGTGAGCAACTCTTCGCCTGCGCTCAGCGTAGGGTTGTTATACCCTATGCCTGAACAGTGCAGATATACGTCCATGCCGCCACATTCGTCTGCCAGACGGTCGAGCAGTGCCGGGGCGTCGTCGCTGTTGATGTCTATGCCGGCGGTGAATACGCGCCCCGGTGCCAGTGTGGCGAGTTTGGCCAGCTCTGCGGTGCGCCGTCCTGCCACACCCACTGTCCAGCCGTCGGCGATGAATAGCTTGGCGGTCTCGAGCCCTATGCCCGACGTGGCGCCCATGATGACTATGCGTTTCATGATGGATAGATGATTGTCAGTGCGGCTAATTTAGTCTACTTGCGCCTTACTGCCAAATGCCGCCGGCGAAGATGTCATATACGCGGGCTGAAAACATACGACCCTGAGTGCGGTGGCATACTATGCTACCTGCGATAGCATACGACCCTGCGGCCGATGGCATACAATGATTTTGCACTTAGGGTCGTATGCCGCCGGCCGGGTGGCGTATTTTGTGGCCGGCGGGTCTAATAAATGAGGGTTTTTCGATAGTTTGTCGTTAAAAAATTCTTTCTTTGCATAAAAGAGATGAAGAAGCGCACGAAGAGAATAGTCAGGTGGTCACTCGGCATAGTGCTCGCGCCGCTGCTGCTGGTGGTCATTGCCATGGTGCTCATCTACCTGCCGCCGATACAGAGATTTGCCAAGGATAAGGCCACGGCCGCAGCTGCCGGGGCCTTGGGGATGGATGTGAGTATCGACAGGGTAGCACTCAGATTCCCCTTGTCGCTGGTGGTCCGCGACGTTTATGTGAGTGACGATGTCGATACGGTGATGTTTGTGCGCGAGTTTGTCGTGGACATACCGCTCCGTCCGCTCTTCGGTCTGCGCGTGGATGCCAATGCCATCGAGCTGCATGATGCGCAGGTCAAGACCAAGAATATCATCCCCGGCTATGTCGTCGCGGGCAATATCGACCGCCTGCGTCTGGAGTCGCACGGCGTGGACCTGCGTGATTCGCGCATCACGGTCAATGAACTCGCCCTGTCAGACACCGACGTCGCCCTCTGCATCACTGACACAACGGCTGCCGACACGACGGCTTCAGAGCCTTTTGAATGGACGATAGATGTCAGGAGGGTGGACATCGACGACGTGCACTTCAGCCTGTCGATGCCGCTTGACACGATGTCGATGTCTGCCGGCCTTGCCCATGCATCGATAGCCGACTGTGTGGCCGACCTCGGTGCAGGGACTTACAGCCTCGGGCACTTCGGGCTGGAGGATGCGATGTTTGGCATCAACACCGGCGGGCAGGAGACACCGGGCGTCTTCAACCCATCGGACATCATGGCGAGCGGCATCAACATCAATATAGATTCGGTGCTTTATGCCGGCAGGCACATCGCAGCCAAGATTTCATCGCTGTCAGCCAGCGAGAAGTGCGGCGTGCGGATAGTCTCGGGAGGCGGGCGTGTGTGGTCTGACGATGAGTCGGTCTATGTCCGTGAATTGGGGCTTAGGACCGCGGCATCATCACTCGAAATCAATGCGTCGGCAGGGTGGGGGCTGACAGACAGCTTGCCTGACGGCGCGGTGGACATAGATGTCGCGGCGAGCATCAGCCCGTCGGACATCGAGCATCTGACGGGACCGCTGCATGGGCAGATACCCCGGCAGCCTGTCAATCTGTCGTTGGCCGTTGCGGGCACACCCGAGCGGCTCGACTTGTCGCACCTCAACGTGCGATGGGACGGTGTGGCCGACCTGCATCTCGACGGGCAGCTGGATGCGGCACTCGACAGTGTGCGCCGCGCGGCAAAGGTCAATCTGTCGCTGCATACGGGCAATCTCGACTTTGTCAAGCCCGTGATGGGGCTGGCCGACTCGGCTTTTTTCATCCCCGCGGGACTTGGCATCGAGTCGCAGGCCGCCTATGCCGATGGCAAGTGCAATGCCAGCCTGCAAATCGACAGGGCCGGACTGTCGCTGGACGGCAGCTATTCGCCGGCGGATGAGAGCTATGCATTGACGATGAGCATCGATTCGCTCGTCGTCTCTGATTTTATCGCGCTCGACGGACTGGCTCCCGTCGATCTCACGCTAAAGGCCGCAGGGGCAGGCTTCGATCCTTTTGACCGAGACACCCGCATGCGCCTGAAGATGGATATAGGACATCTGTGCTATGGGGACTATGATTTGTCCAACACCCTACTGGCCGCTCGTCTGAGACATGGCAGGGGGCGTGTAGCCATGACGACTGCCAATGGCTGGACCGACCTGTCTGCCGACATCCGTGCTGCTTTGTCGGGACATCACTCGACCATGGATTTCGGCCTCGATGTCAGGCGCCTTGACATTACATCCCTGATGTCGGCCGACACGACGACCACTGCATCTGTCAATGCCTCGCTGAGCCTTGCGACCGACATGGGGGAAATGTTTGACGTCTCGGGCAGGATTGGCGACACAAGGCTCGTCATAGGTGGCAACGAGGCAAGACCCAAGGATATCAACTTTACGGCCTATACCGATGCTGGTGAGACACGTGCGTCGGTCAGTGCGGGCGACCTGTCACTCAACGTCAGAGGCGACAGCGGCGTGACACGGCTTGCAGAGATGTTGCAGACATTCACAGGCAAACTTGGTGAGCAACTGACGGAACATAAGCTTGACTACAGCAAGCTGCGGGACTATTTGCCCGACCTGTATATGGAGCTTCGCGCGGACGCTGACAACCCGATGAGCAACTATTTGAAATTGATGGGAGTCGGCATAGCACAGACCCGCATCCGCGTCAGCACCAATTCGCGCCGCGGACTGGCGGGAGACATCGCACTGAGGACAATAGGAGTGGACTCGATAAGGCTCGACAGCGCCTATATGTGGTTTGTACAGGACTCGACAAGTATCCGCTACAAACTCAATGTAGCCAACAGCCAGACGATGGCAAACTATGCAAGCAATCTGGCTCTCAAAGGCGAGATAACCAATCGCTCGGCTGACATGCTCGTCGATATGACCGACCAAGCCGGCGAAAAGGGAGTGTACCTCGGCTGCAAGGCAGAGTTTGTGCGGCAAGGTGTCAAGGTGTCGTTTTTCCCGGATGCCCCGGTTTTCCTCTTCAGGGACTTCCATCTGAATGACAGCAACTATATTTTGTTTGCCAATGACAAGAAGATTTATGCCGATGTGTCGTTCAAGGATGACAAGGGGATGGGTCTGTCGCTCACAAGCTCCAAGACAAAGCGTGGAAATGACCGATTGACCGCCGCACTTGCGGGCATTGACATCGCCGACATCAGGACACTCATCCCTATGCTGCCCGATATGGCCGGCGTGATTTCGGCAGACGTATCCTATACTCCCCTCAGACGCACCTACTCGTTGTCCTGCAACGCAGAGATAGAAGGGTTTGAATATGAGAAACGCGAGGTGGCAGATTTCTCGCTTAAGGCTTCATACGTACCCATCGGTGAAATAAAACAAGTCATGAGCGCCAAGCTGGGCATCAATGGCAGGGAAGCATTGTCGGTCGGGGGTAAGATAGAAGCCGACAGCAACACTATCGCTTATCGCATGCGGCTCGACAGCTTGCCACTCGGTGTTGCCAACGCCTTTATGCCCGAAGACCTCGCGACCTTGGACGGCAGCATGAGTGGAGAACTGCAGTTGGGCGGCTCGTTTGCAAAACCGATACTCAACGGTAGCGTCAGATTCAATCAGACGTCGGCCTACATCGTACAGGCCGGCACGAGGATACGCCTTGACGAACGTCCACTTGTGGTGAAGGACAGCCGCTTGGAATTTGACCGTTTTGCACTGCTGACCCGTACGGACAATCCGTTTACAATAGACGGCGATGTCGATTTCTCAGACCTGTCATCCATAAAGACCGACTTGCAATTTATGGCATCAGACTATGAATTGCTCAATGCCAAGAAGACCAAGGCATCACTCGTCTATGGCAAAGTCTATTTTGATTCGGCCATAAGTGTCAAAGGGGAGCTTGATGACCTGCAAGTGCGCGGATATCTCAAGCTGCTGGGCAATACGAATGTGACTTATATATTAAAGGAATCGTCGCTCACCGTGCAGGACCGTCTGGGCGAGACCATAACATTTACCGATTTCAGTGATACGACACATGTCGAAGGGCTTGACATCCATCCCATCCCCATCTCGGGAATGGATGTATTGCTCAATATATCCATCGACCCGACGGCGGCGGTTAATATCGATTTGAGCGAGAGCGGAGACAACAGGATAGAAGTCGCCGGCGGGGGAGACCTGTCGATGCAATACACTGCGCAGGGTGATCTGAGCCTTTCGGGCAGGTATACTTTCTCGGGAGGTAATATCAGCTATTCTCTTCCATTGGTCAAGATAGCCGATTTCAGCGTCAGGAACGGGGGATATATAGAGTGGACAGGCAATGCTTTTAACCCCACAATGAACTTGACGGCCGTTAAAAAAGTCCGCACCGACGTGGCCAACAGTGACGGAGAAGGCACGAGAAAGGTGGATTTCGAGGTCAGTGTCAATATTTACAATTCACTTGACGACCTCGGACTCTCATTCGACCTGTCGGCTCCGCAGGATGCAGATGTGCAAAACACGCTCGCTGCCACGGGCGAGGATGAGCGTCGCACCATGGCGCTGACGATGATGATCACGGGGATGTACACCGGAGGAGGCACGACCGGCGATATGAACCTTAATATGGGTACTGCGCTCAACAGTCTGCTGCAGAAAGAAATCTCGAGCGCGGCAGGTAAGATCAAAGCCGTGGATCTGAGCCTCGGGATGGAAAACCCGAATGGTGAAGAGGGATTGGACAATATGGACATCTCTTACAAAATATCCAAAAGATTCCTCAATGACCGTTTCAACATCGTAATCGGCGGGACGATATCGACCGGGTCGAATGCCGCCGAATCAAACAAAGAGTCATTCATCGACAACATCTCTGTCGAATACCGTCTTGACAACTCAGGAACGCGGTATGTCAAAGTATTCCACAATAAGAATTATGAGAGCGTCCTCGAAGGAGAAATAACCGAAACCGGTGCCGGCATAGTATTGCGCAAGAAGATGCTAAGGCTGAAAGAACTGTTCACATTCAAACGAAAGAAAGCCATAACGCAAGCCAATGATGAAACGAATGATAGATAAAATCACGACGTGCAGTGTCGTCACCTGTGTGGTGCTGCTTTTGCTTTGGCTTGCTTCGGCTTGTTCTACGACAAGCAAATTGCCCGAGGGTGAAATCCTCTATACAGGCATCAAAAAAATAGAAGTGCTGGATGACGATGGCACTGACGGTGCTGCCGACGCCATTGACGAAGTCAATGCGGCGCTAAAGCAGAAACCGAACGGGTCAATCTTCGGTTCGTCGCGGTGGACTTATCCTTGGCCGCCGTTCCGTCTCTTCCTTTACAACAAATATATAGACTCCGAGAAGAAATTCGGCAAGTGGGTCTTCGACAAATTTGCTACTCCGCCGGTACTAATCTCATCGGTCAATCCAGAGATGCGAGTTGCCGCAGCCACCAACCTGCTGCATGATTACGGGTATTTCAACGGGAAAGTGGGTTACAGTTTGATTCCCGACAGGAAAAACGACAGGAAAAGCCGCATCAGCTATCAGGTGCAGATGGGGCATAGTTACCGCATCGACACCGTGATCTATGCAGGTTTCGGGCCGCAGGCCGACTCACTTGTGCGGCGGACTCTGCGCTTCAGCAAATTGAGAAAAGGCGACCAGTTCAGTGTCATCAAACTCGATGAGGAGCGTCAGCGCATCAGCACTATTTTCAGAAGCCAGGGATATTTCTATTTCGTGCCGTCTTATATCGACTTCCTCGGTGACACTTTGCAGAGCAGGGGCAACGTTGCCGTCAAGGTCATGCCGCGTGCGGGCCTCAATGACATGGTCAAGCGCAAATGGAAGATAGGCGGACTGACCGTCAATCTGCGGGGATATAACAACGAGATGCCGACCGACTCGATGACATACGAGGACATGAAGATTTATTATGAGGGCAAACTGCGTGTCAGGCCGTCGATACTCTATGACAGAATCAAGGACAGGCGCGGTGACACCTACTCGCAGTTCACACAGCAGAGGACGCAGGAGGCGTTGAGCCGCCTCGGCATATTCCGCTACACTGACATACAGTACATCCCTCAAGATTCGTCGGGCAATGTGCTCAACCGTGTCATCAATGCATCCTATGACTATCCTCTGAACGGGGAATTTGAGATGAATGTCAAGTCGAAGAGCAACAATTATCTGGGGCCGGGTGCTTCGTTCAGTGTCGCGCGGAAGAATATCTTCGGGGGCGGCGAGCGTCTGTCGCTCACGTTGAATGGTTCCTACGAATGGCAGACCAACGTCCGCGAGAGCGGTCAGGCCATCAACTCCTATGAGTTCGGCATAGACCTCTCTCTGGAGTTCCCGAGGGTCATTTTCCCGCGGATGTTGAGGCGGGACTTCGACTATCCGGCATCGACCAAATACCACATCTATGTCGATCAGACCAATCGTGCGAGCTTCTTCAAGCTGCTGACACTCGGCGGTGGTGCGGAGTATAAGTTCCGTCCCAACGCCCTGCACCAGCACAGCATCACGCCATTCAAGCTGGACTTCAATCTGTTGCAGCGCACTACGGCGCGCTTCGATTCCATTACGGCCGCCAATCCCGCCCTTTACCTCAGTCTTGCCGACCAGTTTGTCCCGTCGATGAGCTATACGTATACCTATGACAACTCATCTCTGCGTAAGCGTGGCAAGATCTGGTGGCAGACCTCGGTCACGTCGTCGGGCAACATCCTGTCATGTTTCTACGCCATGGCCGGCAAAGGATTCGGTGAGAAAGACAAAGACCTCTTGGGCAATCCGTTCTCACAGTTTGCCAAACTGAGCACCGAGTTGCGCTACACGTTCAACATCAGCCGCAGGCAGTCACTGGCGATGCGCGTCATGGGCGGCATAGCTTACGCCTATGGCAACGCGAGCGTCGTGCCCTACAGCGAGCAATTCTATGTCGGAGGGGCCAACAGTATCCGTGCTTTTACCATAAGGTCCATCGGTCCCGGGCGCTATCATTCGGATGATGACAACCAGTATTCCTACATCGACCAGACGGGAGACGTCAAACTCGAGGCTAACATCGAATATCGCTTCAACATCTTCGGTGACCTCCACGGGGCGGTGTTCCTCGATGCCGGCAACGTGTGGCTCGTCCGTCCCGATGAGGCCAGACCCGGAGCGGAGTTTACGCTGAGGAAATTTTATGAAAATATAGCCCTCGGCACAGGTTTCGGCCTGCGGTATGACCTCGACATCCTTGTCCTCCGCCTCGACATGGGCATTGGTCTGCACGCTCCATACGACACGGGCAAGGACGGCTATTATAATATCCCCAGTTTCGGCAAGGGGCTCGGCTTCCATTTTGCCATCGGTTACCCGTTCTGAGCCGGATGGCGCGTGCGGCATTGTCCCGGCATCGGCATGGGTGCGTCATGCGGCGGTGTCGTGGCGCGGTGCATCGCGGCAAAAAGCATTGTATGTAAATCTGATGGCATACTACCCTGTGGGGCATGGCATCTGACCCTATCGGCGGAATCATTGTATGTAAATTTTGCACTATCGTTTGTGCTTATGAAATAAATGCCTAACTTTGCGCCGATTTACCCGTAGCCGCGGTTGTGGCGTAATTGGTAGCCGCGCCAGACTTAGGATCTGGTGACGAAAGTCGTGGGGGTTCGAGTCCCTTCAGCCGCACAGCCATGCATGTGACATCATGCATGGTTTTGTTTTTTATACGCTTTGCCGTGTGCGGTGCCGGGTGTCGCGGCTTCTGTGCGGGGTGTCATCCGGTGGTCACTACCGACACTGTGCTTTTGGCATTGCCGGCATACTTTACTTGGATCTGTGTCTTTATCCGTTCGCGCAGGGCTTCGACATGGCTGATGATGCCTATCTTGCGTCCTCCCATCCGGTGCAGTGTCTCCAGAGTGTCCATCACGGTGGCAAGATGGCTGCTGCTCAGTGTGCCGAATCCCTCGTCTATGAAGAGTGTCCCTACGTCGATGCCGCGTTCGCCGAGCGATGACAGCCCGAGTGCGAGCGACAGCGAGATGATGAATCCCTCGCCTCCCGAGATTGTCGTCGTGGGGCGCAGCGTCCCCCCGTTGTAATAATCGCGCAACAGTATGGTCAGTGAGCCCGGTTGGCAGAGCAGGCTGTAGCGCTTGGTGAAGTGTGACAGGTAGTGATTGGCGTTGTCGAGCAGTTCTTGGAGCACATAACTCTGTGCTATGTTGCGGAATTTGTCGCCGTTGCTGTCGCCGAACCATTGGCGGAGTCTGTCCCATTTGAGGAATATCTTTCTTTGCTCTTCGAGTTTGGCCAGTGCTTCGCTGAGCCGTGCGTGCTGTGTCTCGTCTTCGTGCAATGTGGCTGTCATGCTGCCTATCTGCTTGTTTGTTTCGTTTATTTCAGACTCTGCCGCCCTGATCCCGGCGGCTATTGTCTCGGCAGTCTCGCCTTCGGCCAATGCCGGGCGGCGGGTCGCGTGCTCTTGCAATGCTGACAGCGAGCTGTCGCACAGGGCCTTTTGCCTGACGAGGCGTTCCCTGTGAGCTGTGACGAGGCTTTTCTTGTCGTTGATTGTCGTGGGGGTGAAGGCATTGAGTTCGTTGAGACGGCTTATGTCGGGCAGTGTGTTGTCGGTGAACAGTCTGTCTATGTGTCGTTCACATTCGGCCAGAGCCTTGGTGTTGTCCTCTATGAGGGCGCATACATTCTGCACTTTGCCGTGATAGATGCTCCATTCGCTTGCGATGTCGGCGGGGATTGTGCCTCCGTCATCGGCTGTTATGCCTGCAAAGTCGGGGAAAGTCTGTATGATGCTTCTGTATATGTTGCCGATGAGGTCGGTCGTTTGCTTTAGTTCGTTGCTGTGTGCAGTGAGCCTGCGTTGCTTGTCGATGGCTTCGAGATATGCCGCAGCGTCGTTTTCTATTTGTCGTATCAGGGCTTGCGGGTCGGTCTGCCATGTCGTTTCCCACCCCTCAATCGTGATTGCGGAGCGCAGTTGTGACTTTGTGGCTTCGGTCTTTTTGCGTGCTGCGTCGAGATATTCCTCGGTGTGTGTGAGGTCGCTTTTTGCCTTAGCCAGCCTGATGTCGGCCGCTGCAATCGCCGAGTTGGCTTGTTGCACGGCTTGCAGTGCTTCGTTGTGCCGTTTGTTGAGTGCCGCGATGTGGCTGCTCAATGTCTGCCATTCGTTGAGCCGTGTGTTTATGCTGCGGAGTTTTTCTTTGGTTTGCCGTTCGGTCTTGTCTATTTCGTCATCGGCCGGTGTCCCGACTGTCTGTATTCCGATTCGGTTGCATTTGTCATTCAGTTGCCGTGTGATTTGTGCCAATCTGTCTTGCAGTGATTGTATGCGTCCGTCGCATCCGGTGAGTGCGAGTTTGAGAGTCTTTACTTCGGCTTGTGCCGTGGCAAGTCGCTGTGTGATGCTCTCGTGCTTTGTCCGCTTGCTGTCCAGTGTCTCGAGCAGTGGTCTGAGGAGTGAATCGAAGTGTGACTCATCGTAGACCTCTGCTATTTCCTGCCCGCAGACGGGACATGTGCCGCCTTTCTTGAGGTGTGACCTTAGTTCGCGGGCATAGTCTTCCACGCTTTCGCGTTGCAGGTTATAGAGCTCTTCGGCTGTACGTAGCTCGGTTTTTGCCTTTTCTTTCTGCCTGGCGGTTTTTTCCAGTGATGAGTTTGTCTCTGCTATGCTGCGTTTGATTCCGGCAGACTCTTCTTTTGCGGCGTTTATGGCGGTCATGGCGTCGCCGGCCTGTCGTGCCAGCGCACGTGCCTCACCGATGTCCCGCAGGATGGTGTTGAGCCTTTCGCTTTCGGCCCGGAGTGTGGCGGCGTCGATGGCTGCAAGGTCGCGGTTGCATGAGTTGATGTCGGTGGCGATGGTGTCTGCTGTTGCCTGTTTTTGCGCGAGCTGTTCTGAGAGTAGCTCCGATTGCCGCCTGATGTCGTTTATGGAGTTTTTGATGTCAGGCAGTCTTGATTGGTAGGCAATGACCGATTGTTCTGCCGTGTCGAGTGCTTTGAGCGAGGCCGTGATGCCCTGTGCATTGTCGAGCATGGTGCGGTGCCGCGTCGTCATTGACAGATAGCCGGCGACAGCGGCAAGCGACCTTTTGTCATCTTCCAATTCTTTTTGCAGTGCTTTGGCACTTGCCATGTGCTTGCCCAGTTGCTTTGCCAGTCCCGATTTGCGGCTGTCCAGTTCTTGTCTTTGGCGAGTGAGTTTTTCTTTTTCGTCGAGTGCTGCGCGCACTTCGGTCGTGGCAAACCATTCATTGACCAGCCTGTCGGTGGCGATGAATTCGGGGGTCGACATCGTGGCATTGAGTTCATCGAGCGTTGCCACTGCCTGACGGTGGGCATCACTCAGCTTGGTCTCGTCGGTGAGCCACTTGGCTTTGTCTTGTTGCTCCCGGCATATAGCCGTCAATGTCCGTATGCCGGCTTCTTTGTCGGCTATTGTTTTGATGAGATTGTCTTTTTCTTCTTCAGTCAGAGTGTGTATGTTGCCTATGAGTGCCTGCTGTGTTTTGAGTTCCTGCTCTCGTGCTTTGGCTGTCTCGTATATCTTGCGGCCGATTTTTGAATATATCTCTGTGCCTGTCAGTTTCTCCAGTATGTCTGATTTCTCTTTGCTCCGGCTCTGGAGAAACCGAGTGAATTCGCCTTGTGCAAGCATTGTCGTGCGGCAGAACTGCTCGAAGTCCAGCCCGACGGTCCTGATGATTTCGCTGCGGATCTCATCCATTTTGACCAGTTCGATGCCCGTATTGTGGCTGAGCAATGAGCGTCTGACGTTTTGCAGTTGGCCTGTGGGCTTTTTGTGTGCGCGGTTTACATACCACGTGGCGGTGTAGTCACAGCCGTCATTGCCGGTGAATGAGAGTTTTGACCATGCTTCTCCCGTGCCGCGTCGCATGAGTTGCCGCACGTCGCTTATCCTGTTGCTCTCATTGGTGCCGGGCATCCGGCCGGGGGTGTCGTTGTAGGCTTCGCCCGGGGCGGTAGTGATGCGCGGTGTGTCGTTGTAGAGTGCGAGGCAAATCCCGTCGAGAATGGTGGTTTTGCCTGACCCTGTCTCTCCGCAGATGAGGAATATGTCGGTCTCGCGCAGTGGCCCGGCGTCGAAGTCAATGGTGGCATCTTCGATTGATGCTATATTGTGCAGTTGCAGTGTCCTGATCTTCATCTCTGTCAGTCTGTTTGTCTTTCGTTTTCCATTACGTCTTTCATGGCTGATGTGAGCAGTGCTGTCATCTCTTCGTCGAGTTCTTCGCCTGATGTGGATTTATAGTAGAGTGCCGCCACATCGACCGGTGACATGCGTTTCATCTCGCTTACCGTCATCGTGTGTGCTTCGCCGTCGGCGGTGTGGCCGGGTGTCGTCACGTGTATGAGGCAGAGGCGGCATTGCTTGCCTGCGGTGGCGGCGGCAGCACGCTCGTTGCTGTCGGGTGGGAGATAGCCGTCGGCCGACACGTTGAGCCTTATGTAGGCCGGCGTGTCATCGGGGAAAGCGGCCAGTCTGTCGAGTGCCTCGTCGAGCGGGGCAGGAGTGGAGGGCAGTGTGACGCATGGGCGCGGGTTGTCGATTGCTATGGTTTCGACGGCGGGGTCAGAGCCGGGCCCGAGTCTGACCAGACTGACCGAGTGGCGGTAAGCCTCATCGAAGCTGACGGGCAGGGGGCTGCCGCTGTAACGTGCCCGGCCGTGGCTGCCCGGCACGTATTGCGGGCGGTGTATGTGTCCCAGCGCGACATAGTCGCACCCCATGTCTATGTCGTCCAGACGGCATGTGTCGAGTCCTCCCACGCTGTCATCGTGCCCTGTGGTGTCGCTGCCGGCGACGGCGAGGTGCGCCATGAGGACTGTCGGCAGGCCGTGGCTGCCGCGGGCCGATGCTTCCTCTTGCAGTCTGGCAAAGAATGCTCTCATCCGTCCCCCTGCATCTGTCGTGTCGCAAGTGCGGGGGAAGTTCTGCGGATAGACGTGCGGCACGGCTATGATGCGCCCTACGGTCATGCCGTGTGTGTCATGCACGTCGATGATGTGCCGCCCATAGTCGGGTGTGCCGTCGTTCATGGCTATGTTGCCCACGACGTGCAGGTTGAAGTGACGCCACAGGCTGCTGTCTATCTCAAGTTTTGCTGCGCTGTCGTGGTTGCCTGCCGTGACGACTATCGTGGCATGCGGGCAGGCGCGATGCAGGTCGAGCATGGCATCGACATACATCCTCTGCACCGCCGACGATGGTGATGGAGTGTGGAATATGTCGCCGCTGACGACCACGGCATCGGGCTGCCGTGCGGCGGCTATGCCGGCCAGCTGGCTGAGGAAGGCGGCCTGCTCGTCGCTGCGGTCATAGTTGTAGAAGACTTGCCCGAGATGCCAGTCTGATGTGTGCAATATTTTCATCATAGTGTCAGGATGTCAGTCGCCGCCGGTCTCGGCGCCCTCACCGGTGAGTCTGCCTGCCGGCTGTGCGGGGGCGGTGGCTCAGTCATGGTGTGGCGGTCGTGGCGGCATCATCGTGCAACAAAAATACTAAAATTGGTCTTTCTCAGCCAACTGGCGGCAATCATAGTCGGCCTGATGTCTGCGGGCAAGCCCGGCAGGGTGCGGTGCTGTTCGCGGCAGCACCGTATGCTGTTTTTATTTTTAGCCTAACGTCTATATATTTTTAGGTTAGAGATATGTATTTTTAAGTTAGAGATATATGTTTTTAGCCTAAAAATAGAGATTGTCTCCTGTTGCTGCCGTGATGCGGTCTGATGCCGGGAGGTTTCGGATACGACATTTAATCGCTATCTTTGCCGCTCCATTTTTGGAACATCACTTTTTAACGACCTATTACATTGATGATTGACAGCAGCAAGACTTTCCGTGGCGGCGATTGGGAGAGCCGCATCGATGTCCGTGACTTCGTGTCGCACAACATTACACCTTATGACGGCGACGCTTCGTTCCTTTGCGGTGCGACCGGGCGTACCAAGCACTTGTGGCAGATATGCCTCGATGCCTTGCGCGAGGAGCGCGACAAGGGGGGTGTGCGTCATATCGACAACGTGAGAGTCTCGACCATCACGTCGCACGGGGCAGGATATATCGACCGCGACGCCGAGCTGATCGTCGGCTTGCAGACAGATGTGCTGCTGGGACGTGCGATGAAGCCGTTCGGGGGCATAAATGTCGTGACCCGCGCGTGCCGTGAGAACGGCGTCGAGCCTGACCCGAGAGTGCAGGACATATTCAAGCATTACCGCAAGACGCACAATGACGGTGTCTTCGATGTCTATACCGAGGAAATCCGCTCCTATCGTTCGCTGGGTTTCCTCACCGGCCTGCCGGACAATTATGCGCGTGGACGCATCATCGGGGATTATCGCCGTCTGGCTCTCTACGGCATTGACCGGCTGATGGATGCCAAGAAAGAGGACTTGCGCAACCTCACCGGCCCGATGACCGAGGCACGTATCCGCCTGCGTGAGGAGGTGGCCGAGCAAATCAAGGCGTTGGCCGAGATACGCGAGCTGGGGACTATCTACGGACTGGACCTGTCACGCCCGGCGCAGTCGGCGCAGGAAGCTGTGCAATGGGTGTACATGGCCTATCTCGCGGCGGTGAAAGAGCAGGACGGAGCAGCAATGTCGCTCGGCAACGTCTCATCGTTTCTCGACATATATATCGAGCGTGACCTTGCCACGGGTGCAATCGACGAGACGTTTGCACAGGAGCTGATCGACCAGTTTGTAATCAAGCTGCGCATGGTGCGCCACCTCAGGATGAACGCCTATAATGACATATTCGCCGGCGACCCGACGTGGGTGACGGAATCACTGGGTGGAAGGCTCAATGACGGGCGGCACAAGGTGACGAAGACTTCGTTCCGCTTTCTCCAGACTCTCTACAACCTCGGCCCTTCGCCCGAGCCCAACCTGACCGTGCTCTGGAGCCGTGACCTGCCGGAAGGCTTCAAACGCTTCTGTGCAAAGGTCTCAATCGACACTTCTTCAATACAATATGAGAATGATGACCTGATGCGCCGCGTGCGGCACAGCGACGACTATGGCATAGCGTGCTGCGTGTCGTTCCAAGACATCGGGCGGCAGATACAGTTTTTCGGCGCGCGTGCCAACCTTGCCAAAGCCCTCCTGCTGGCCATCAACGGGGGACGTTGTGAGAACACCGGCACGCTGATGGTCAAAGGCATCCCCGAGATGACCGGCGACGTGCTGGACTATGACACTGTGCTTGCCAACTACAAGGCGGTGCTCAAGCAGGTGGCGCGTGTCTACAACGAGGCCATGAACATCATCCACTATATGCACGACAAGTACTACTATGAGAAGGCGCAGATGGCATTCATCGACACCGACCCGAAAATCAACCTCGCCTACGGCGTGGCTGGGCTCTCGATCGCAGCCGACTCGCTCTCGGCCATCAAATATGCAAAGGTCCGCGCCGTGCGCAACGACCAAGGGCTGACCGAGGGCTTTGAGATAGATGGCGACTTCCCCTACTATGGCAATGATGATGACCGTGCCGACTCGATAGCCGCCGGGCTGGTGCATTATTTCAGCGATGAATTGAAGAGGTTGCCCGTCTACAAAGGGGCAGAGCCTACGCTGTCGGTGCTGACGATAACCTCCAACGTGATGTATGGCAAGAAGACCGGCGCGACCCCGGACGGCAGGATGAAGGGCGTGGCGTTCGCCCCGGGTGCCAATCCGATGCACGGACGTGATGCGCATGGTGCGGTGGCTTCGCTCTCATCAGTCTCCAAATTGAGCTACGAGGATGCACAAGACGGGATAAGCAACACGTTCTCGATCATCCCCAAGTCGCTCGGTGCGACCGATGATGACCGTATAGACAATCTGGTGGACTTGACCGACGGCTATTTCGCCAAGGGAGCACATCATCTGAATGTCAATGTCCTCAATCGCGAGATGCTCGAGGACGCGATGGAGCATCCGGAGAATTATCCCCAATTGACGATACGTGTCTCGGGTTACGCCGTCAATTTCATCAAGTTGAGCCGTGAGCACCAGCTTGAAGTGATAGCCCGTACCTTCCACGACAGGATGTGATGGAGGCAGACGGACTGACTGTCAGGGTACATTCCTTTGAGTCCATGGGGACTTACGACGGGCCGGGACTGCGGCTTGTGGTGTTCCTGCAGGGATGCAACTTCCGTTGTGCCTATTGTGCAAATCCTGACACGCTGGCCCTCACGGGCGGCCGTGACGTGGCAGTCACCGAGATTGTCCGCCGTGCAGTCAGCGAGCGGCCGTTCTTCGGGCGGCGTGGCGGTGTGACATTCTCGGGTGGCGAACCGACATTGCAGGCGGGGCGGCTGCTGCCTTTGTTCCGCCTCTTGCGCGATGAGGGCATACACATCTGCCTTGACACCAATGGCAGTGTGGATAGTGAAGAGGTGCGCGAGCTGATGAGGCTGACGGACATCGTCCTGCTGGACGTCAAGGAAGTCAATGACATGCGCCATCGCGGCCTGACGGGGCAGTCCAATGCGGCTACACTGGCGACTGCTGCCCGGCTGGAGGCCGAGGGGCGTGAGTTTTGGTTGCGCTATGTCCTTGTGCCGGGCGTGACGTCTTTTGCCGAAGACATAAAGGCTCTGGGCGAGATGATGGGAGGCTACCGGCATCTGACAAGGGTGGAAATCCTGCCATACCACACCCTCGGACGGCATAAGTATGACCATCTCGGCATGGCCTACCTGCTCGATGGGGTCAGCGAGAATACACCCGGGCAACTGGCCGAGGCCGAGCGGCTCTTCAAGGCCTACTTTGCCGATGTCAGGGTCAATTGACGGCTGTTGGAGTACCTGACATTCATACCATTATTATATAGTAAAAGAAATCCCGCCTGACTGCGTAGCGGTCAGGCGGGATTGTTGTGACTGGCTGTTATGTCTGTAGTGTTTAGTTTTTCTGTCCGTCGATTTCCACAGCGATAGCCATTGCTCCGTTCATGAAGTCGATGTCAAAGTGTGCATCGAGTACGTCGCCATTGACATTACCCATGGCTTCGACCGGAACGGGCAGGGGATCCATGCCCGGCACCACTGCGAGCATCAGCGTGTCGCTTGCCATGAATGATATGCCGAGGCTGTCCCTCATCAAGGGTACATTCTCAAGCACGATGTCGCCCGGTGCAATCTCAGCACCTGAAGTCGGGTCGGTGATGACGAAGTTGTTCAATGCCAGATTGACGACTTCTGCGCTGACAGCCGTGATATGCACCGTGTTTTCGCTCACGATTGGTTCGCTGCTGTTGATTGTCACGGCGATGTTGCTGGCATAGTCGCCTGCTATCTCTTGAGCCATAGTCAGTTCAGGCTCTGACGGCTGGTCTCCGCCTTCGGATGTTCCACGCTTGGTGCCGTTGATGTCCACCACGATGACCATTGTCTCACCGAAGTTGATGTCGATGTTTGCATCGATAGTAGTATCTGTGAACGACCCGGAGAAGTCGATGGGCACAGGCAGAGGCTCACCGCCGAAGATGGCAAGTGACAGAGTGTCTACTGTTGCAAACGAATAAGCACTGTCTACTTTTGCTATCTTCACACCGTCGAGTTCGATAGTCCCGAGGTCGAGGGTCATGCCGCTTGGGTCAGTGATCGAAAAGTCACGGAGTGTAAACTTGATCTCGGTGTCTGACGACTTGGTGATTTCTACGGCATAGTTGCTGGGTTGCAGATCATTGCCATTGATGGACACTGCAATCTGGCTGTCATAAATACCGGCCACATTGTCGGCCATGGTCGAACCGCCGGGGGTGGTAGGATTGGTGCTTCCCTCGTCGTCTGAACATGAGGCAAATCCCAGCAT
>DWUP01000067.1 GCA_020012075.1 Candidatus Avibacteroides avistercoris | reverse complement strand
GCACTATCTTTGCCGCGCCGGGCGTGCATGTGCAGGCTGCGGCACCGGACAATATGGATTAATGTATAGTGAGATAAGGATATGGACGACAAGCGGCTTTACATCGAGACTTATGGCTGCCAGATGAATGTGGCTGACAGCGAGGTGGTGGCATCAATCATGCAGATGGCGGGATATGCCGTGTGTGACAACATAGATGAGGCCGACGCGGTGCTGCTCAACACGTGCTCGATCCGTGACAACGCCGAGCAGAAGATAATCAACCGCCTCGAAGCCCTCAACGCCCTGCGGCGCAAGCGCGGACATCTCATCATAGGCGTGCTGGGCTGCATGGCCGAGCGTGTCAGGGACGGTCTCATCACCGCCCACCATGCCGACCTCGTGGCCGGCCCCGATGCCTATCTGTCGCTGCCCGAACTGTTTGCGGCCGTCGAGGCGGGCGAGAAGGCCGTCAATGTCGAGCTCTCGACCACCGAGACCTATCGTGACATCATCCCCGCGAGGATATGCGGGCCGCATGTCTCGGGTTTCGTGTCGATAATGCGCGGGTGCAACAACTTCTGCCACTATTGCATCGTGCCCTACACCCGTGGCCGCGAGCGCAGCCGCGATGTGGCGAGCATCCTCGCCGAGGTGCACGACCTCGAACAAAAGGGGTATAAGGAGGTGACACTGCTGGGACAGAATGTCAATTCCTACTGCTATGCCGACGGTGGCGTGACCGTGGGCTTCCCCGAGCTGCTGTCGCGGGTGGCCGGGGCGGTGCCGTCGATGCGCATCCGCTTCAGCACGTCGCACCCCAAGGACATGAGCGACGAGACGCTGCACGTCATAGCCGAGGTGCCCAATGTCTGCCGGCACATCCATCTGCCGGTGCAGAGCGGCAGTACGCGCATCCTGCGGCTGATGAACCGCAAGTACACCCGCGAGTGGTATCTCGACCGCGTGGCGGCTATCCGCAGGATTGTCCCCGACTGTGGCCTGAGCACTGACATCTTCTCGGGCTATCATTCAGAGACCGAGGAGGACCACCGGCAATCGTTGTCATTGATGCGTGAATGTGCCTATGACTCGGCATTCATGTTCAAGTATTCCGAAAGGCCCGGCACCTATGCCTCCAAGCACCTGCCCGACGACGTGCCCGAGGAAGTGAAGGTGCGCCGCCTCAATGAGATAATCGCCCTCCAGACGCAGCTGTCGGCCGAGAGCAACGCACGTGATGTCGGCAAGACCTTTGCCGTGCTCGTCGAGGGGGTGTCCAAGCGGTCGCGTGACCAGCTCTTCGGGCGCACGGAGCAAAACAAAGTAGTGGTGTTTGACCGTGCCGGCGCGCACATAGGACAGACCGTCAATGTCACGGTCAAGGCATCGACGGCGGCAACGCTGCTGGGCGAGATGACCGACAGCCCGGCCTGAAGGCGAGACACGGATTGCCCCCGCATATATGACAAGTATATGCGGGGGCAATCATCTGGCCGGGGTGGCGGCTGCGATAGTTGGTCAGTGGAAAGTGGTAAAACCGCAACCCATGCGACACCCCGGAAAACTGGCTTTATGCACTGCAAATTTATCTAAAGCTCAATTCATACAACGGCATGGGGTGTGGACTTTTTTTCAAATCCTTGCTGCAATTTGTTCTCAAATGTGGCTTCCTGACAGAATAAAAGTGCATGGCGCGCCGTTATTATCATAATGATGCTGCACGTCTGCCGTGATGCCGGCAATGTGATATGTGACCGCACGGCTGCATGGTGAAAGCGACAATCCATTATCTTTGGGGGCATGAAAAGAATAGTATATGTCATATTGCTGGCTGTCATGGCCATCCCTGCGCTTGTGACGGCGTGCATGGACGAGAAGTTTTCGTCAGACCCGTCGCACCTCCTTGAGTTTTCGGCAGATACGATATACTTCGACACATTGTTCAGCGGTGTCGGGTCGGCTACCCGCCAGTTGCGCGTCTACAATCGTCATGATGCGTCGCTGATGTTTTCGCTTGCTTTGGCCGGCAGGGACACATCCGGATACAGAATCAACGTCGATGGCCGCACGGATGTAGGCGTGCAGCGTTTCGACGGGCTGTCCATCAGGGGCGGCGACAGCCTCTATGTCTTCATCGAGCTCACTGCCCGCCCGCAGGGGTCTGCCGCGATAGGACAGGTGGCTGACCGCCTTGTCTTCACGACCAACGGGGTGGAACAGCGTGTCGAGCTGCTTGCCTACGGCCGCGATGCGGTGACGCTGCGCGGGCCTGTGGTGACACGCGACACGACATTCACCGCTGACAGGCCGATCATCATCTATGACAGCCTCGTCGTCGCCGAGGGAGCCACGCTGACATGCACCGAGGGCACCGAACTGTACTTCCATGACAAGGCCGGGGTCATCGTGCGTGGCCGCTTCGTCGCACGTGGCACGGCGGGACGCGAAGTGGTGCTGCGCGGAGACCGCACGGACCGGCTTTTTGACTACCTGCCCTACGACCGCGTGCCGGGACAGTGGGGCGGCATCACCATTGCCGGCGAGAGCTATGACAACGAGCTGGTGCACACCGATGTGCATGGCGGCCTATATGCCATCAGATGCGACTCGGCCGACGTGACGCGCCAGAAACTGACACTCACCTCCTGCCGCCTGTCAAACACCACCGGCAACGTGCTTGAGATGACCGATTGCCGTGCCGACATTGCCAACTGCGAAATCAGCAACGCCGGTATGAGCTGCGTGGATATGACGGGCGGCGATGTGCGCTTCGTCCATTGCACGCTGGCCAACTATTTCAGCTATGGCATCAAGCACGGGGTGGCATTGAGCCTCCGCAACATCCGTGGCGATGTGCCGCATCCTGTCATCTCGGCGGCTTTCTATAATTGTATAATCGCCGGTTCGAGTCGCGACGAGATCAGCGGCGGCGTGGCCGATGATGCCACGATAGCTTACAATTATATCTTCCACAACTCACTTGTCAATTCGGTCGAGCCGGACGAAGGCGATGTCTCGTCGTGCCTGTGGGAGAAGGACGACAACTTCAGGCTCATCGACGGCGACACTTATACCTATGATTTCCGCCTCGATTCTCTCTCGGCAGCGATAGGGATGGGCGCACCGGCATATAGCGAGGATTATCCCTACGACCGCGACGGGCGTCCGCGTGCTGCGGCACTCGGCGGTGACGGTATGCCCGATGCCGGATGCTATGAGTGGGTGCCGGGATTGTGAGGGGCGGCATGGCGGCTTGTGCCGGCCGTGTCTGTCAGAAACAGGTGCAGCGGCATCCTTCCCGGGATGCCGCTGCATTGCTTCATTGTCGTGCTATGTCTTCGCCGTCCGGTGTCAGTCGATGATTATTACGTCGGCTTTCACCCCGCGAAACTGCGGCATGGCCTTGCCGATAGGCGCCCCGATATAGGTCGGGTCGCACACGAGGAAACGCCGTCCCCCGATGGTCAGGCTGTCGCCATTGACCTCTTCGTCAAATGCCACGGCCGTGGCTATGTGGTTGGGGTAGTCAAGCAGCACTACATCGAGTCCGAGGAGGCTGCGGACGAGGTAGGCATAGAGTATGGCACGGTCCTCGCAGTCTGAATACGGGTAGCAGAACATCTCTTCCACGAAGAACGGCTTCTCATAGCCAAACTGTTCGCCATCGGTCTTATAATCGAAAGCTGTCTGCACGAAGTCGATGAGTATGCCGGCTGCCTCGGCTTGGCTTTTGCCTTCCAATGCCGGGCGCAAGGCCGAAAGCAACGTCCCGCTCACTCCCGCATCGACCGATGCGCCGAGGTAGACGGCGTAGTCACACTGCGGATAACTGCGGTAGAAGTCGGCCAGCCCCCCGGGGACGCCAATCCTGACGGTCAGCGATGAGCCTGATGCCGTGTGCGACGAGGTGATAATGCTGCCTCCCAGCCGTGGTGTGGACGACAGCGACATGCCGAGTGCCGACGACTGTCCCGGGCGGGCAGGGCAGGCATAGAATGGTGCCGTGCCGTGGTCGGTGATGTTGTAGTAGCGTCGTCCGTCGATATTGGCGTATGGGTAGCCGAACAGGCCGCAGTCAGTAGCCACGAGCAGCATCAGGCTGCCGTCACCTGCCTTGCGGCATACCCTCGCGTCATAGCCTGACTCATTGAGGATGAAATAGCGCAGCATGACGCGCCGGTCATCGTCGCTTGTCATGGCGGCGGCCACCTGCCCCACGAGGCTGTTATAGCCCCATCCGTTGAGCGACATGGCACGTGCCACCTCTTTACATTCGTCGATCAGTGTGCGGTAGGGGGATTTCAGCAGGGCTTCGTAGGCATCTGCCACGTCGTCTTCACTTGTCCCGTCGGGCAGACGGACGTCCCTGAAGGCATCTGTCATCCAAAGTCCGGTGCCGCCGAAGGCTATCCTGAGCCTGCCGTCTGCCGGGCTTGACAGGCGTGCCGGGATGTCTGGCGCGGTGGCTGACGCTGGTGTCGCCGACGGGCGTGATGTCGTCGGGGCTGTCACCGTCTGTCGTTGCGTCCCGGCCTCTGTCACTTGACCGGAGGGTGCTGCATCATCTGTGTAGTCAGGCGTTGGGGCCGGCGCGTCAGCCGGTGTCTGTCCCGCCGGCATTGTGGCCAGCACTGTGTCGCGGCGCACGGTCACGGTCCCTCCGCCTTTCCCGGTGGGGGCGTGCGGGCTGCCGAAGTCCAGTCTCGCCGCATCGATGACGGTGATTGTCGGTGCTCCGTCGCCGCTGACCCTGTTGAGCTTGAATATTTCGCCTATTGTTATGCTGGCGGGCTGCTCTGTCTCGGGATGGTCTGCCGCGTCGTAGGCCGGCGGCTCGACAGGCTCGGGGCGTGCGGGACGCTCGACGGGCTGCTCGGAAGCGAACTCGCGCCACGGGTCACGCAGGAAATCCGCGAACGACTCCTCCTCTTCTCTGAGGAAAGAGTCGAAGTCGGCATTGGCTTCATCGATGAAAGCGTCAAAACTGTCATCGACCTGTGCGTGCAAGGCCGGTGACAGTGACATGGTGATGATGAATGCCGCAGCCTTGATGTAGGATGACTTGGCTGCTGTCATAATGTGCTGTGGGCGTTATTGCACCGGCTCGCTGATGAAGTCGTGCACTGTCTCTGACAGGTCCTCGAGATTTGCCCTCTCGTTGGCCTCCATGAATGCCTCTTCGCGTGCGCGGCGTGCTTCTTTCTCGTCGAATGACATGTAGGCGCGGAATATCTTGCGGCCGCCGTCCTCACGGTATAGCACGAAGTGCTGTCTGACGATGCCATAGATTTTCTGGTTTACAGATGTCTGGTAGGCTTCGGCAAACTTGTCAATCTCGCGCACGCGGTGCTGGTTGTTGTCGGCCGATGCGAGCGATTTGATTTTGCCTGTCACCTGTGCCGTGGCACGTGTGGCATAGTCGGCAATGCCGTTGAGGACGGCATTGTTGCGCCCGATCTTGGTGTTCGAGCCTTCTGCGAGGCCGAAGATGGGCACGATGTCAGGGTTTTCCTCGACATAGGTCCTGTATTTGAGGTTGGCATATTCCAGTGTGCCGGTGCCTGTGAGGAGCTTCCACCCCTCTTTTTCGAGTTGTTTGACTTCTTTCTTGGAGTCTTTCTTCAGTTGTTTTGATTGTGCCATTGTGCCGTTTGCGCAAAACAGCAGTGCGAGGCATACGAATGTGATGAGTGATGCTAGTCTTTTCATGATGTTGTTTCAGTTGGTTGATATTATGTTTTGTCTATCTCTGTGCCGTTGTCGGGCATGTCTATCTGTTGTCCCAGTTGGTTTCGTATGGCAGGTATATCCTGACCCGTTGTAATGTGCCTGTCGTGGGGTCGGCCAGCACCATTGCGCCTTGTGCGAAGGTGAATGCTCCGCTGCGTTTTTCGGCTGCTTCGAACCGGCCTTTGGCGACCAGCACCACTTGTATCGTGCCTTTTGCCTCATAGACCTTGTCGATGTCGTCGAAGACCAGCGGGGCGGGGATGTCTGGCAGGGTCAGTTCGACCGACTTGAGGCCGAATGGTGTGCCGCCGAGGTTGTTGATGGTCATGCGCAGCGTGACGTTGTGCAGTGTGCGGCCATCGACGGTGTCGGTCGTCAGATAGAGTCTCCCCTCGGGCACTACGCTCATGGCTGCGTCGTCGGCGGCGTCAAGCAGGTGTCGTTTGACCAGCCGCTTGCCGGCTATGCGGAATGTGATTTCCACATAGTTCTCCTCGTCGGGCAGGCAGTCGCTGTCGTCGTAGGATATGATGAATGCTCCGTTGTCGGCCTCGACGTCGAGCCCCGATGCGCAGTTGGATGTCACTTTGGGCTTGGTGGAGATTGACACCGGGCGGCCTTCGAGCATCACGGTGCAGCGGTAGCGTCCGTCGTCCAGCGTCGTGCCGCTGACGGTGAGCGAACCGTAGAGGGCCGTGTATTGCTGCTTGAGGCTCTGCACCTCGCTGCTGCGCACATCGTCGAAGAAGTATGCCGCGAGTGCATCGAGCGAGGCGATGTTGCGGCCTATCTGCTCGACTGAGGCGATGGACGGCAGCTGGCTCTTGATGGCTTCAAACTCGCGCACCTTTGCCGCGTCGATTGCTTCAAACTCTTCGATCAGTTCGTCGAGTTCCCATGACGGGAAGGGGTATTTGACCCAGTAGTCCACACGCTCCTCGCCGGTGCGCTTGTCACGGAGTTTCTCCCAGTAGCTCTCTTCGGCCTTGCTCAGGGTGATGCCTTTCAGGAACGGGAGGTTGGCAGAATTCATGCTGCTGAGGTAAGTGTAGACGTCGCTCGACTCGATCCCGCTGCCGGTCACGGTCTCGCTCATGGTGTTGGTCTGGCGGACTGTGACGTTGTTGGCCACGGCGCGGATGATTTGTTCGGTGACCTCGTTGAGTGCTTTCTGCATTGCCTCTTGCATCGTCGTGCCGCTGGCCGACACGATCAGATAGTCGTCTATGGCGGTGTTTACCCACTCGGGCGCGCGTTTGGAGCTTTTGTCATAGACTTTCATCTGTGCCGATGCCGCCAGTGGCAGGGCGAGGGCGATGAGGGTGAGGAGTATGTGTCTTGTCATCTTCATGTCAGTTTGTGGTTGATGGTTGTCGATTGGTGGATGTGCGGTGTTAATCGGTTGGTCTTCAGATGTCTGTCGCCGTTGCAATGCTTGCCGTCAGTCGCGCTTAGGCTGAAAATATATAGACGTTAGGCTAAAAATACATATCTCTAAGTTGCAAATATATGTTTGCAGCCTAAGTTTTTCCTGCCGGGTCTGTTGCCGTGGCGTCCGGGGTCGTATGTCTCGCTGCCGAATGTCATGCCTCAGTCCTCCCAGCTGACGGGCAAGTCGCGTATGGTGACTGTCGCGTAGGTCAAAAACTCGACGTAGGAGAGCGACGGGATGCGCTCATAGATGTTTTTGACATAGAATGTTCTGCGGACAGTCACGTATGGTGGCATCTTGATGTTGTATGACCCGTCTACGTCGAATGACTTCAGTTCGCGTCCGTTGCAGTCGATGACCGACTTTAGTGCCGA
>DWUP01000066.1 GCA_020012075.1 Candidatus Avibacteroides avistercoris | reverse complement strand
CGCCACATGGACTATGGCCAGCTCGAGAGGCTCGCCGACAAATATGCCCCCACATGCCCACAAGTCATCATCGTGACCGAGAGCATCTTCAGCATGGACGGTGACGTGGCCGACCTGACACGGCTCGCGGCAATCAAAAAGAAGCATGGCAATGTCATGTTATACGTAGACGAAGCGCACGCTGTGGGCGTCCGTGGAGCCAACGGCCTCGGTATTGCCGAGGAACAAGGTTGTATCGGCGACATCGATTTCCTCTGCGGCACATTCGGCAAGGCCCTGTGCTCGATGGGCGCATACGTAGTGTGCCGGCGCGTGGTGCGCGACTATCTGATCAACAAGATGCGGTCATTCATCTTCACCACCGCACTCCCGCCGATGAATGTAGCTTGGACGACATTCGTCTTCCGCCGCCTGCCGGACTTCGGCGTGCGGCGCAAGCATCTCGACGACCTGTCATGCCGCCTGCGCGGGTGCATCTCGGCCATGACAGAGTGCCACTCATCGAGCCACATCGTCCCACTGATCATCGGGTCGAGTGAGGAGGCGGCGACGGCGGCATCGCGCCTTCAGGCCAAAGGCTTCTATGTCCTGCCGCTGCGTCCCCCGACGGTGCCCGACGGGACATCGAGGCTGCGGTTCTCGCTGACGGCGGGCATCACCGACATGGAACTGACCCACCTCATCAAAGCATTGCAACAATGAGACACGCCTATCTGCACCGCGGCGGCAATGACCGCCTGATAGTCTTCTTTGCCGGATGGGGAGGCGAGCCGGCACTCTTCGACATGCCCCGGGACGCGGGATGGGACTGCCTCGTGTGCTATGACTATTCGACGCTCGGCTTCGACCACACGCTGCTGGAGGGCTATCGTGAGAAACGCCTGCTCGCATGGTCGATGGGCGTATGGGCGGCCTCGCAGACCTTTGCGGGCGGCGACGCGGCTTTCAGCATGAGAATGTCGGTGGCCGGCAGTGAGACGCCGGTGGACGACGCAAGGGGCATCCCGGCAGACATCTTCGCAGGCACGCTCGCCAATCTCTCGCCCGTGACGCTCGCCAAGTTCCGCCGCAGGATGTGCGGGTCGGCGGACAGCGTCAGGCAATTCCTCGCCCACGACCTGCACCGCACGGTAGACGACCTCAGGAGCGAGCTGGCAGCCATCGGCGGCATGGTGGCTTCGCGCCCGGCATGTCATATAGACTGGGACAAAAGCATCATCGCCACGCGCGACGGCATCTTCCCTCCGGCCAATCTGCGCCGTGCATGGCAGGGGACACCGACGGTCGAAATCGACACATGCCACTATGACGCGGCACTTTTCGCCGCACTGCTCGGTGGAAAGGAGGAGATGTGGACAAAGACCTGATCAGACGCCGCTTCGCGAAAGCCCTGACCACCTACCCCGGTGAGGCGCATGTCCAGCAATCCATCGCACGGCGCACGGTGCAGCTGGTCGCCGACTACACCGACGCGTCGGCGCACCGACGCGTCCTCGAGGTAGGATGCGGCACGGGACTGTTCACGAGGCAATATGTCACGACATTCCACCCCGGCGAGATGTGGGCCAATGACTTGTGCCCCGAAGCCGCCGGGCTGTATGCCGACATGGAGAGCCCGGCCTTCCATTTCCTGCCGGGCGACGCCGAGCAGATAGGGTTGCCCGACCGCCTGTCGATGGTCGTCTCATGCTCGACGCTGCAATGGTTTGAGTCGCCCGAGCGTTTCTTCGGGCGTTGCCGCGCGCACCTCGACGACGGAGGCTACCTCATCTTCACCACCTTCGGGCGGCGCAACATGCACGAGGTCTCATCCGCCACGGGCCGCTCGCTGCCCTACCGCACGGCAGACGAATTGCGCAAGGCACTGGAAGCCGCCTTCGAGGTGACATATTGCGACGAAAGCGAGACGACCGTCGCATTTGACAGCCCGCTGGACGTGTTGCGGCACCTCAAGATGACAGGTGTCACGGCATCCGGGGCACAGGCATGGACACGGCGCGACTTGGCACAATTCTGCCGACGCTATGACGGCGGGCGGCGGACAGCGGACGGACGAGTCACACTGACCTACCACCCCATCTATTTTGTAACAAAGAAAAAATGACAGCAATGAGCGAAAACATATACTTCGTCAGTGGCATCGACACCGATGCCGGCAAGAGTTATGCCACGGGCTACATCGCCCGGATGTGGAACGGGCAGGGCCGCCGCACCATCACCCAGAAGTTTGTACAGACTGGCAACCGCGACATCTCAGAAGACATAGAGACCCACCGCCGCATCATGGGATGCGGCATGACCGAGGCCGACCGCCTGCGCCTCACCATGCCCGAGATCTACAGCTACCCCTGCTCGCCGCACCTCGCTGCCGAGATTGACGGCCGCCCCATCGACTTTGGCAAAATCGAGCGGGCCGCCGCGACACTGGCCGGGACGTATGACGCAGTGCTCGTCGAGGGCGCGGGCGGACTGATGGTGCCACTCACCCGCCGGCTCCTGACCATCGACTATGTGGCCGACAAGGGTTGGCCGCTCATCTTCGTCACCTCGGGCAAATTAGGCAGCATAAGCCACACATTGCTCGCACTCGAAGCGGTCCGCAGCCGCGGCATGAGACTGTATATGCTCGCCTACAACCTCTTCCCCGAGGACAGCGACAGCGTCATAGGCCGCGACACCGAGGCCTACCTGCGCGACTACGCGGCACAGCAATTCCCCTCGGCACAGTTTGTCACCGTGCCAAAGATGTGACCCGCGCCACCGGCAGCAGTACGCCCGCGGCATACGATGTTTCTGCCCGTGGCATACAATGTTTTTGCCATTAGCATACGATGGTATTGCCTGTGGCATACGGTGTTTTTGACGGTGACATACGATGTTTTTGTCAATCAAGTTTCATCTTTCATGCCGAAACGTTATAT
>DWUP01000065.1 GCA_020012075.1 Candidatus Avibacteroides avistercoris | reverse complement strand
CCCCGCCACTGCCTTGACCGAGTCGGCGGTCACGTCAAGGCGGTAAGCCTCGTCGCCGCTGACGGCGGCGGTGTCGATGTGCAGCACGATTGTGCCGCGGTCGCCCACCGTGATGTCATAGCCGGTGGAACGTGCCATCTTCGAGGCGAAATATCCGGCCACCGTCTTTGCCTCGGGCGTGGTGCAGGCCAGCACCGTGCCGTCGTCGAGAGTGAAGTGCCCCTCCTTTTGCTCCACGTGCTGAGGCCACGGGATGATGTTGATACCTTCGTTATAGCTCTTGACCTCGGCCTTTGGCCCGCAAGCGGTCAGTGCGCACAGCCCCACGGCTGCGAGGATGGTTGAGATCCTGTTGTCCATCGATGTCTTGATTTGTAATGTTAATCCTTCAGCCTACGAAGTTAGGCATTTTTATGTTTATAAAATGATTTGCCGCATTAATTGCCCGTCTTGTGCACCACATGCTTCAGGGCGGCAGACGCGCCCCGCCGTCGTCGGGTGTGCCGTGCGTCAGACGCCTTGCCCCGTGCCTTGTCGTGCCGGGGCGGGATGCAGTCTCTGCGTTTTAGACTAAAAATATATATTTGCAGGTTAAATCTATATATTTGCAGCCTAACAAATATATATTTTTAGCCTAAGTTTTGGCGATAGCGTCAGATGACGCGCCGCTGCCGGTGCACCGACAGCGGATGCCTGACCGCTTGTCATGCCCGTGTGCCACGGTGTGCGCGGCCTGTGGCAGGCGTGCAGATAATTACGAGTATTTGACGTTTTTTGATTATTTGCTATGCAATTCTTTTATAATATTGCACTTGTAAACGAAACATAGATGAAAGGCAAGATTATGAAACCGACAATCAAACTCATTCTCATGGTGATGCTCATGGTGTCGGCTAATGCCGTGGCACAAGATGAGCAGACGTTGAGCAGGAAGGAGCGCAAGGCGATCCAAGAGCAACTGGACAGCCTCAAGTTTGTGCAGGCTGTCAATGCCATCGACAGCCGCCAGTTTACCCTCGAGGCCGAGCGTGTGGTGTTCAAGCGCGGGCAGACGGCATACGTGACGTCGAATACAAACTTCGTCTCGGTCGTCGGCGACAAGGCCGTGGTGCAGGTGGCATTCAATATCCCGGGCGGAGGCCTTAACGGTGTGGGCGGTGTGACCGTAGAGGGTACGGTGAGCGGCTATGAATATGAAACGACCAAACGCGGCGACATACACTTGACAATGAATGTGATGGGACGGGGCATCTCGGCGTCGCTCTTCATAGTGCTGACGCATGGCACCGGCCGTGCACAGGTGACCGTCACACCAAACTTCAACTCACGCGAACTGACGCTGGTGGGAGTGTTGGTCCCATCGGAGTTTAGCAATGTATTCCAAGGGACTTCGCTGTGACAGAGACTAATCATTAAATTAAAACATCGGACATGAAACATTATTTATTGTTGGGGCTTGCGGCCGTGCTTTTTGCATCATGCGAGAAGGATCCCGACCTCGATGCCCTTGACACTGATTATGTGGTGTACACCGAATTTGCGGACGACGCAGATTTTTCGGGCTTCGGGACTTATTACCTGCCCGACAGTATTCTGGAGCCCGGCAGCGGTCATGACGCTACCTATTGGAAGGATGACTATGCCCAGATGCTCGTGGCAGAGGTGGCACACTGCATGAATGAGCGGGGGTATACCCGTCTGGAAGGCGAAACGGCCAAGGATGTGGCAGACGTGGGACTGCAAATGACCTATATTGCCCAGACCAATCAAGTGGTGACGGGCGGATATTTCTACGGCTGGTGGGATTATGGCTACTGGGGACCGTGGTGGGACAGTTGGTATTATCCCTATCCGGTGACTTACACCTATGACACGGGGACGCTTATCATCGAGATGGCCGACCTCGCCCGTGGTGACGGCGAAGTGTCCGGGCGGCGGTTGCCAATCGTGTGGTATGTCAATGCACAGGGCTATTCCTTCGGCAATGCCCGTGCCGACATCGACTTGCTCCTAAGGGCAGTGGACCAAGCATTCACCCAATCACCCTATATCAAAACCAATGACTGACAGGAGATAACTACATGAAACGCATTAGCAGACTATCGATAGCGTGCCTTGCCGCACTGCTGGCGGCGGTGATGCCGTCGGGTGAGGCACTCGGGCAAGTGAAATACGGCGATCTCCACTTCGGGGCGGCATGGCAGATGCACTCTCCATTCTCGGGCGACTTCGCCGACAAGTTGAGCGGATGGGGCATGGGCTTCGATGTGGCCTATGACATCACACCCCGGTGGACAGTGGGTGGATTCTTCAACTTCCACACCAATCACAAGTATGTAGAGAGGCAGACGCTCGTCATTGGGCCTACGCAGGCATTGACGACTGACCAACAGAGGTCCTATTATCAGTTGCCATTCGGAGCGTCGGCCGGCTATACGCTGTGGGACAATGCACACTTCCGCCCCTACGTCGGCGCCAAGGTCGGTGCGATGTATTCCAAGGCGACCACCTACTACGGCACCGGTGGCGTGTATGACAAGAGCTGGGGCTTCTATGTCTCACCCGAGGTCGGGGCAGTCATTTATCCGGCTGCCGGCAAACGCTTTGGTTTCAAAATCGCCGGCTATTATAGCTATGCGACCAATCAGACAGCGACACTCGATTCGTCGATTGAAGGCCAGAGTGGGGCAGGCTTCCGTGTCGGCGTGGTCTTTTGATTGACGCTGCCGGTCGGGTTCGGGCATCGGGGGCACGGCACGTGGCCCCGATGCCTTGTCTATGTAATGGGCATCGGCATGCTTTTCCACAAAAAGAGTGACTTATCAACAATTTAAGCATGTTTGACCATCCCGATGATGCCTTTTAGAGATAAAAAAACTTACTTCGTGGCTGAATAATTTTTAGTATTGATGGGAAAGACCATAGCAATTGCCAATCAAAAGGGAGGGGTAGGCAAAACCACCACTTCGGTCAATCTTGCCGCCTCGCTTGCAACGTTTGAAAAGAAGGTGATAGTGATTGATGCCGACCCTCAGGCCAATGCATCATCGGGATTGGGCGTGGACATCAAGAGTGCCGAGTGCACCCTGTATGAATGTCTGGTCAATGACATTGACATCCATGAAGCAATCTATACGACAGACATCGAGAGCCTTGACGTAGTCCCTTCGCACATCGACCTCGTAGGGGCGGAAATAGAGATGCTCAACATGCCGAGCCGCGAGAAAGTGATGCGCAAGCTATTGCAGCCTCTGAGGAAAGAATATGATTATATCATCATAGACTGTTCGCCCTCGCTCGGCCTCATTACGGTCAATAGCCTCACCGCAGCCGACTCGGTCATAGTGCCCATGCAGAGCGAATACTATTCACTCGAGGGGATAAGCAAATTGCTCAACACGATAAAGATCATAAAGTCAAAGCTCAACCCGGCACTCGAAATCGAGGGATTCCTGGTGACAATGTACGACTCACGCCTGCGCAGCGCCAATCAGGTCTATGAAGAACTGAAGAAACACTTCGAGGAACTGGTCTTTCAGACAGTCATACAGCGCAATGTCAGGCTGAGCGAAGCGCCGAGCCATGGCATCCCCGTGATTCTGTATGATGCCGAATCGACAGGAGCCAAGAACTATATGTCTCTGGCAAAAGAAATATTGGTGAAAAACGAAAAATGATCAGATCATGACAGCACGTAAGAAATACTCATTGGGGCGCGGGCTCGATGCTTTGATTTCGACCGAAGAAGTCCATACGGGCGGCTCATCGACCATCAGCGAAGTGCCACTCGACGAAATCACCGTCAATCCCAACCAGCCTCGCAGAGAGTTTGATCAGGAAGCATTGCAGGAATTGGCCGATTCGATTGCCGAAATCGGTATAATCCAGCCCATCACGCTGCGCAAAACGGATGAGGACAAATACCAGATCATAGCAGGCGAGAGACGCTATCGTGCGTCTATATTGGCAGGCAAATCGACTATCCCGGCCTATATACGCACTGCCGATGATGAAAATGTCATGGAGATGGCCCTGATAGAGAATATCCAGCGCGAAGATCTCAACGCCCTCGAGATTGCATTGGCCTATCAACATCTCATCGAGCAATATGGCCTGACTCAAGAAAAGCTAAGCGAAAGGATAGGTAAGAAGCGCGCCACGATAGCCAACTATGTGAGGCTGCTCAAGCTGCCTGCCACGGTGCAGGTCGCAATAAGGAACAAACAGATCGACATGGGTCATGCACGTGCCTTGCTGGCTCTGGACGATCCTAAAATACAGATGAAATTGTTCCAGGAAATCATAGACCATTCATACTCGGTCCGTAAGGTGGAAGAAATGGTCAAAATGATTGCAGGAGGCGAATATGACCTCGCTTCGGTCAAGGCAGACAAGAGGAAACAGACATTGCCACAGGAATATGAAGTGCTGCGCAATCATCTTTCGTCATTTTTCAAAGCAAAGGTCGGCCTTACTTGTTCTAAGGATGGCAAGGGAAAAATAAGCATCCCATTCGAAAATGAGAGTGATCTGGAGCGTATCATCGAATTGTTTGATGCACTGAGGAGGTAGGGCATTGCCATAGTGTGCTGTCCATGGATTCACCACTATGGGCGGTATATCGTTTTTTATCTCTATTTTTGCCGCTATAACAAATACTTCATGCTGATTTGATACGACTGTTGTACATCCTGCTACTTGCCATGCTGCTCCCGATAGGGCTTCACGCCCAGCATGAGGACAAGCCTGTCCCCAATGCCCAGCGGCATCGTGAGCTCCAGCTCTCTGACGCCGAGAGTGACACGACGGCCGTAGCTGACACGACAAGCATCGACGGCTATACATTGTCAGTACCCGACTCGGTCATCAATGATTCATTACCCAAGTTTGATGCAAAGCGTGTGTGGATACCCGACCCCAACAAAGCCGTGTGGCTTGCCACTTTGTTCCCCGGGGCAGGGCAGATTTACAACCGCAAATATTGGAAACTGCCTATATATTATGGTGGTTTTGTGGCCTGCACCTATGCCTTGACATGGAATACCCGCATGTACAAGGACTATTCACAAGCCTATATCGATATTATGGACTCTGATCCGAGGACAAACAGTTTCTTGGATTTCCTCCCGCCAAATTATGATGCGAGCAATCCCGCCATACAAAGCCAGTTGCAGAATACGTTCAGGAACAAAAAAGATTATTACCGTAAATACCGTGATTTGAGTATCTTTGCATTCGTCGGCGTATATCTGCTGTCGATCATCGATGCCTATGTCGATGCAGAATTATCCAATTTTGACATATCACAAGACCTGAGCATGGGAATCGGGCCGGCAGTCATCGATGACCGCCAATGTAAGAGGACGGCTTACGGTGTGCAATATGTCTTAACATTTTAGGAAACAATGAAGAACAAACTGATATCCGGCCTTTCGCTCCTGTTGATGTCGCTCCAGTGCGGCATCCTGTCGGCACAGACTGACGCAGGCACAGGCGCCGGCGTTGGGTCAGATGCCTCAATAGTCTATCCCACGGGGATGACGACATCTGCCATGGACAGCCTTTTGAGCGATTGGAAAACAAAAAACTTCGTATTCATCGAGGGCGAAGGGTGTAGCGACGACATGCCAAATCCGGTATTCGACGATTCGACCTACATAAGTCGTCTGTCAAAACTTCCCACTGTCATCGAGCTTCCTTACAATGCAGTCGTCAGGCAATATATAGATGCCTACACGACACGCTTGCGCAAAATGGTCACTTCAGTGCTTGGAGTTTCCAATTTCTACATGCCTATCATAGAAGAGGCCCTTGACGCATCGGGTCTGCCATTGGAACTGAAGTATCTGCCGATCATAGAGTCGGCCATGAATCCCTCGGCCGTCTCGCGTGCGGGAGCGTCCGGCTTGTGGCAATTCATGCTCACTACCGGCAAAGTATATGGCCTGACCAGCAATTCACTAATCGACGAAAGGCGCGATCCTGTCAAATCCACATGGGCTGCCGTCGCCTATCTCAAGGATCTGTATGAGATCTATCATGACTGGCCGCTTGTCATAGCGGCGTATAATTGCGGTCCCGGCACGGTAAACAAGGCTATCAAGCGCAACGGAGGTAAGACGGATTATTGGGAGATATACTACAGTCTGCCTAAGGAGACCAGGGGCTATGTCCCGTCATTCATAGCGGCAAACTATGTGATGAACTACTATTGCGAGCACGGCATCTGTCCTGCGGTGGCCGACCTTGCGCTGGATACCGACACAGTGCTCATCAGCCGCAACCTGCACTTCAGGCAGATTTCTGACATCTGTCAGGTGCCGATGGAAGAAATAAGGAGCCTCAATCCCCAATACAAGAAGGATATCATCCCCGGCGAATCCATGCCATGCACGTTGCGTTTGCCGCAGGAGGTGTTATATAACTTCATCGCCAACGAGGACACAGTCTATAAATACAAGGCAGACGAATTCTTCTCGAAGCGCAAGACCGTCCAAATCAAGGAGGAGGCAAAGTCTTCGTCATCGTCGCCACGTTATCATCGTATCCGTAGCGGGGAGACACTATCGACCATCGCACGGCGCTATGGCACCACGGTCAAGCGTCTCAAGCAGCTCAACGGCTTGAAAAACGACAGGATATCAGCAGGCAAATCCCTGCGTGTCAGATAGCAAACAAATGGTGTAAGGAGAAGTCTACTGCGGCTTCTCCTTTTATTTTAGCATATTACAGACCGAAACGCAAAACAAACGAAAGGTAAGCATCATAAATGGAACAGCTGAAACATGAATGTGGAGTGGCAATGATCCGTCTGCTCAGACCACTCACCTATTACCAACAGAAGTATGGCACGTGGATGTATGGCCTGAACAAACTCTACCTGCTGATGGAGAAGCAGCACAATCGCGGCCAAGAGGCGGCAGGGCTCGCTTGTGTGAAACTCAAGGCCGATCCCGGCGAGGAATACATGTTCCGTGAGCGCGGATTGGGGGCAGGGGCGATTACCGAGATATTCGGCACAGTCCACAGCTACTTCAGTGATCTCACTCCACAGCAAATGGCCGATGCCGACTATGCCGAGGCTGTTCTGCCGTTTGCCGGCGAACTTTATATGGGGCATCTCCGCTATTCGACGACGGGCAAGAGCGGACTTTCATACGTGCACCCTTTCCTGCGGCGCAATAACTGGCGCGCGAAAAACCTCGCATTGTGCGGCAACTTCAATCTGACAAACGTCGATCAGATTTTTGCCGACATAACTGCAGACGGCCAGCATCCGCGCAAATATGCCGACACCTACATCATGCTCGAGCAAGTGGGGCATCGTCTCGACCGCGAGGTGGAGCGTCTCTATGTGGAGTGCAAGGCGGCGGGGCTGCGAGGCATGGACATCACGCACGCCATCGAGGACCGCATCGACATCGCCAACGTGCTCAAGACCTCAAGTCCCAAGTGGGACGGGGGATATGTGATCTGTGGCATAACAGGCAGCGGTGAGTCTTTTGCAGTGCGTGACCCGTGGGGGATAAGGACTGCATTCTGGTATGCTGACGACGAGGTCATAGTGCTGGCATCCGAGCGTCCTGTCATACAGACGGTGCTCAATGTCAAATGTGAGGACATACACGAGCTGGCGCCCGGACAGGCACTGCTCATCAGCAAGGCAGGCAGTATGCGGCTGGCGCAGATCAACGCCCCGCAGGGCTATTCCCCCTGTTCGTTTGAGCGGATATATTTCAGCCGGGGTAGCGACAGGGACATATATCTTGAGCGGAAGACTTTGGGCCGCAAACTTGTCAAGCCTATCCTTTCCAAGATTGACGACGACTTGCAGAACACCGTGTTCTCCTTCATCCCCAATACGGCAGAGGTCGCCTTCTGTGGCATGATGGAGGGATTCAACGAATATCTCAACCGGCAGAAGGTCAGGATGATCGAATCGCTCGGGCACGCTCCCGACCATGCCGAACTGGAACGCATCCTGTCGCTGCGCGTCAGGTGTGAGAAGGTGGCTATAAAAGACATCAAGCTCCGCACGTTCATAGCCGAAGGCAATACGCGCAACGACTTGGCGGCGCATGTCTATGACATCACCTACGGCAGCCTTGTGCCCGGGCGTGACAACCTCGTGATAATAGACGACAGCATAGTGCGCGGCACGACTCTGAAGCAGAGCATAATCGGCATACTCGACCGTCTCGGCCCGCGCAGGATAGTGATAGTCTCGTCGTCGCCTCAGGTGCGCTACCCGGATTACTACGGCATAGACATGTCGAGCATGGAGCAGTTCATCGCATTCCGTGCTGCCATGGCCCTGTTGGCAGACCGTGGCATGATGCAGGTCGCCGTGGATGCCTGCCGCAAGGTACGTGAGCAACTGGCCGGAGTGTCGGCCGAGATGACCAATTGTGTCAAAGCTATCTATGCCCCGTTTACCGACGAAGAGATATCGGCCAAGATTGTCGAATTGCTCACCCCGCATGGCACACGTGCAGAAGTCGTGATCGTCTATCAGACTATCGGCGGCCTCCATGAGGCTTGCCCCGGTCATCCCGGCGACTGGTATTTCAGCGGAGATTACCCCACGGCAGGTGGTATCCGCATGGTCAATCGCTCGTTTGTCGAGTATTGTGAGTCCAACGGCATAGCCTGACGGTGTCCGTCGGCAAGAATGTCTCTTGGCATCCGGCCATGACTCTTACCCCTGACAGGGCAGTCATGGCCGGATGTCTTGTGTCAGGCGTAGCCCCGACTGCGCATTGGCTGCCGCTTCACGTGTCGCGGTCGTGTGGCGCATGTCCCGTCATCAGTGGACGAAGCCATTGACATCTTATGCCGTCCCGCGTGGCATTGTATGCCGGGCGGCATGGCATTGTATGCTAAGCGGTGTAGCATTGTATGCTGAGTGGTGTGGCATTGTATGCTGAGTGACATGGCATACGATGCTGTCTGCCCCGGCATCCCATGCCATTCGTTTTTGTCATCATCACTGACAAAAATATCCGTTGCATTGCGTTTTGATTTATCTTTTGCACCGGCGGCGGGGGCGGAATGATTATGTGCTTGCATTTTGTCACCGGTGTCGTTGCCCAAACTGCCGGTTGAGGCTTCGCCGTGTGCGGCGGGCCGATGACCGGGGTGGTTTGGGGAGGATGTTTTCATGTTTTTTGCTTCAGATAATAGTCTGATTCGTGGGTTGTGCGGGTGGATTTTGTGATATTTCCCGCTGTTTTCATGCCGGTATTTGGAAATTATGGCGATTATTTTGTATTTGGAAAAATGTTTCTATAACTTTCGAGGGAAAACGGGCGGATGATTGTCTTATTGTGATGATACTATGAACTGAATTTTATTAATTGACGCGGCCGTCAAGTGAGGACAAGAGGTCGAAATGGGCAGGTCGCAGTGTATTATTAATTTAAATAGTGTTTGTTATGAAGAGATTTTACGGTTTTTTCATGCTATGCATCTCGTTCCTGCTATGTGGCATGACGATGAATGCTCAGAGTCAGAGGACGCTCGGCCATGCTGCCGGCTACTCGGTCAATCGCAGTCCGCAGGATTTCAGCAGTGTGAATCCTGTCGTCGGGCAGCAGGTCGCCGATGTCCTGATTGGCGATCCGTCGGCCGATGACGAGCCCCTGACGCTCTATGGGGCACTTGTGCAGCGCAATTCATGGAACCAGTCCGGTGCCGGAGCCTTTGGGATGTACAAGTTTGATATTGCCAGCGACCAGTCACAACTCGACTTCGAGCCGTTGTTTCTCGACGACAGGATGATTTCGACCAGTCCGGGATGCTATGTGGACGGCAAATACTATTTGTTTTATCCCGAGATACTCTATGGATACATGTTCAACGGGCTGTATATGATTGTATTTGACGCCGAGACGGGTGAAGTGCTGCAGGAGACTTTGATAGACGGAGCTTCACAGCAGGACGTGCCCTATTCGCTCACCTATGATCCCATAAGCAAATATGCCTATGGCTATTGCCAGCGCAACGGACTGGAAAACCACCTCTGCAAGGTGGATTTGCAGACAGGCAAGATTGTCGAGGACGTGGGCGTGATGCTCGACGATGTCTTCTTCGTCATGCAATTCTCTGCGACTGGCGTCCTATATGGCATCAGCAACAGGGGCAATCTCTATACCATCGACACCAAGACAGCCGAATGTACGCTGGTGGGCAACACGGGATGGCAGCCGCTGTTCAATCAGTCAGGAGCCATCGACCAGAGGTCGGGACGCATGTTCTGGGCATATTATACGTTCAACAGCGGAGCATTGCTCGAGGTCGATCTCGAGACCGCAGCCACGACCAAGGTAGTTGATTTCCCGGATGGGGAAAATTTCATAGGACTTCACACCCGCACGGCACTTGCCGACGACCAGGCACCGTCTGCTCCGACAGACCTTGCAGTCAGATTTGCCGAAGCCGGCAGCCTGACGGCGACTTTCACCGCCGATGCCCCGACGCAGACCTTTGACGGCGGTGTGCTTACGTCTGATGTCGATGTGACATTCTTCGTGGATGATGTCGAGGCCGGTACGGTGGCCGGAGTCTCTCCCGGCGAGGCAGCCGAGTTTACTTATACATTCACGAGCGAGGGCAAGCACCGTGTCAGCGTGATGGCTTCGGTGGGCGATGATGACAGTCCCAAGCTGACGGTCGAGACCTATGCGGGCTATGACACTCCGCTGCCTGTCACAGATGTCAATCTGTCGATTGACGGGCAGGGCAGGATGACCCTGACGTGGACAGCCCCCGGCGAGACAGGCGTAAACAACGGGCGCGTGGACACCGACGACCTGACCTATCGCGTCATACAGTATCCCGCCAGTGTGGTGGTGTCTGAAGACAATGCCTCGACCACATATAGCGGGCAGGTGACTGACGAGGGGCTGGCGAATTATTCATTCGGGGTCATTGCCAAATCACAAGGCCGTGAGAGTGCCGAGGCGCGGTCCAACCGTGTGCAGTATGGTGACGCGATATCCGTGCCATTCACCGAAGACTTCGAGACAAACCTTAATTGGGAACTCTATACCGTGACCGATGCCAATCATGACGGTTATACTTGGATATGGGACAACGGACGTGCAGCTTATCAAGGCTATTCTTGCCCCAATCAGGCAAGTGACTGGCTGTTTACCCCTCCCATTCGGATGCGCAAGGGCATAACCTATTCGCTCTATGTGACGTTTGACGGCGGATATTGGCAGACTGAGAACTTCAAAATCGTGGCAAGCCCGGGCAAGGATCTCACCAATCCGGGGATGGAGATACTCTATGACAAGACCGGTGAGTTCACTTACCAGCAGGTGCAGGCCAATTATACGGCCCCGAGTGACGGCGAGTTTTACTTCGGTTTCCAATGCTATAGTGCTGCGAATGTCCGAGGCATACAGATTGACTCTTACAGCGTAGTCGCATCAGAAGCACCCGATGCACCCGATGTGGTCAGAAATCTCAAGGCCGAGGCCGCAGGCATGGGAGTGCTGTCTGCTACGCTGTCATTCGATGCACCTACCACGACTGTCAGCGGCGACCACTTGTCGGACGGTGACATCACATCTATCTCTATTTATCGTCAGGGCGAATTCGTGCCTGTACAGACCTTTGAGTCGCCCGCACCGGGACAGTCGTTCACTTGGGTCGATGAAAATGCCATCCATGGCACCAACTATTATTATGTAGTGTCCTATGGCGAGACAGGCAACAGCCGTAATGAGGACGTCGAGGTCTGGGTCGGCGAGGATTATGCGAGCCAGCCGCTCGATTTCGAAGTGACGGTAAACCGCGACAACGGGACTGTGACTTTCAACTGGGACAGACCGAGCGGTGCTCTGCACGGAGGCTACATCGACTGGGACAATGTGACCTATACGATACAGTTCATCGTCCCCGAATTGACCGAAGACCTCATCGACGTGGCAAGTGGCATCAAAGACCTGACCTATACCGACAGCGAAGTCTTGCAGCCGTTCCTCAGCATTACAGACCAATATGATATAATATTTGCCATCTATGCAGTGACCAGTGCGGGCTATGGCCAGCCGGCGACAGCCGATGCGTCATCGGGCGAAGCATACACTCTGCCCTATTGGGAGTCATTCTCCAACGGCTATTTGAGTACGGCTCCTTGGACCTATTCGTCAGACGATGTCACCAATGCCGACAGCTGGTTGCTGGTCGAAGATACCAATTCGCCGTTTGGCGTTACGTCCTATGACAACGATGGGGGCGCTGCAATGTTCTACCAGCAAGACCTTGATGCCGAGGCACGTCTGATAGGACCGCGCATCAATCTCAATGGCACCGACGAGCCGCTCCTGCGATTCTATATGTATCATGACATCTCTGTGGATGAGACAGACAATTACCTGCAGATTGAGGCACGGCCTGAGGCAGGTGACGGACAATACATCAAGATAGGTGAACCGATAGCCGTCAATAATGGCATGTATGGCTGGATAATGCACGAGCTGCCATTGTCTTCGCTTGTCGGCGAGGGTGAATTCAGACTGGCGTTCTTCGGCTGTGCGCAGCAGGGTGTCGATTTCTATGTGGATAATATTTCCATACGCGAAAAACAGGATTGGGGCTTCCCGACAGTCAATGACTTGAGCGGTATGGCAGTCGATGGACTCGGAGTGCATCTGTCGTGGACTGAACCTGTGCACAGTGATGCCTATACATTGCTCGGATATGAAGTCTATGTGGATGAGCAACTCTACAACGAAGAAGTAATGACCGCGACCGAATGTGACGTCGAGTTGCTCGATGGCACCGAACATACATTCTATGTGGTGGCGGTATACGAGGACGGCAAGTCTGACATATCCAATATCGTCGAGGTGACTGCGCCCTCTGGCATCGAGGACAATCAGGCAGATGGTGTCAAGGTCTATGCCGGCCATGGCAATGTGACGGTAGAAACCCCGGGCAATGAAATCATGCTGACAATATGCTCGGCTGATGGCAAAGTGATGTTTGCCGGACTCACCGGCGGCCTCACTGTGATACCGGTGGATGAAGGTATCTATATCGTGAATGCCGGCGGCCATGTCCAAAAGGTCTCTGTGCGATAAACTGTCAATCACAACATGCTTGCCTGTCGTGCCTGTTCTGACAGGCAAGCATCTATCAGAATTTAATATCGTATGAGAAAGACAATAGCAATTATTATAGCCCTGTCAATGGGGCTGGCTGCCGTGGCGCAACAGTTGATGACTTCGCGCCAGATGCCTGACATGCATTCGTCAGTGGTCAGACATGCCCCGCAGGCTGACGGCGACTTGGTGCCGTGGGGATACTGCGAATCTGACGTGCAGTTTGCCATTGGTGTCAATGAGCGTACCGAGTTGTCGGCCGCCATACTGATTTCAAAAGATGTACTCGGGATATACCGCAATGCCGACATCATGGGCATACGCTTCGGGGTCGCCGATGATGCCGAGGGTGTGTCGGTCTTCATAAAGACAGGGGATGCCGGCAACTTGTCATTCGACTTACCCAACAGCCGTGAGGAATATGTGGGAACGGTCGGAGTAGGCTTCCATGACGTAGTGTTCGACAGTCCTTTCAGGACGACAGACGAATATCTGATTGTGGGATACACCGGAGTAGGCGAAAATTTCATAGGCTTCGATGGAGGAGTGACCAATGCCGATGCCTGTTATCTTTGCCTTAATGACGAGTGGGGTACGCTCTATGACCAGGCTGTGAGCAATGCATGGGGCTCGCTGTCCATACAGTTGCTGTTGGGCGGTGCGGGGATGCCTGATATAGAGTTGTCCATGACTGACATCATCACTTCGTATGTCGAGCAAAATCATCCGTTCACATTGCAGGGTGTCGTGACCAATCTGACGACAACACCTGTCACTGAATATGAAATCACCTATTCTGCCAACAATGGCCAACAGCAGACCGAGAGGTTTGAATGTAACATCTCTTCACAGGAGACTGACACATTTGCCATCGATATGCCAGCCTTTGTCCGCGTAGGCAGCAATTCGGTGATGGTGCGTATCGCTACCGTCAATGGTATCGAAGATGGTGATGCAAGCAACAATACGATGGTCGGTTCGATAAATTGCATCGAGGAAGGCTGTTTCTTCCTGCGCAAGATGGTTATGGAGGAGTCTACGAGTGTCTATTGCGGTTATTGCCCGAAAGGGATAATGATCATGCGCTCGCTCAACGAGCGGTATCCTGACCGCTTTATCGGCATATCCATACACTCGGCATCTATGGGACCCGACCCGATGTGCGTATATGATTATGATGAGGATATAAATTACCTTTATACAGACGACGGCCTGCCCAACTCTATACTAAACCGCAAGAGAGAATATAGCGGTGATCCTATCTATATGGATATGTATTTTGAGAGCGAGATGAAGTATCATCCGATAGCAGTCGCCGATGTCCGGCTTGTCTCTGTCTCCCGCGTCAATGACAGACAGATTGCAGTCGATGTCCAGACCAAGTTTGCCGATGACATCTCGGGTGCAAATTACAAACTTGCGTTTGTTGTACTCGAAAACAATGTCGCAAGCGCTGTCGCCCAGCTCAACTATTTCTCAGGAGGCAGTCCTATGGGAGGCTTCGAAAGCCTGCCTCGTGAAATTGACATGAGGCATAATGATGTGGCAAGGGGGGTATGGGATTTCCGTGGCATCGAAGGCAGTGTGCCGTCAGATATAGTGAAGAAAGAGGTTTATGACTATTCTTATACCATCGACCTCGATTCAAAGAACGCTTTGGTCCAAGACGAATCTGCTCTTGAGGTAGTTGTCATGTTGCTTGATCCGGTTACCGACGAAATACTCAATGCCGACAAAAAGGCCGTGGGTTATGCGACCGGCATCGTTGTGCCTCCTGTCCCGAATGATGATGTGCAGGTTTGCGGCGGAGACGGATGTGTGCAAGTCGTGGGAGGATGTGATGGACTGGCCGTCTACGACATGAGTGGAATACAGTTGGCCAATGAGAATCTGACACGTGGATTATACATTGCAGTCGTTGAGAAAGATGGAATCAAGTCTGTGCATAAGGTATTAGTAAAGTGACATAGGTCATCTGTTTGTGATTCATCGGTGTCCGGAAATGCTGTGGCATGGCCGGACACTGTTGTCTCGGTACTATTTGCAGGGCCGGGTTTCTGCTTTTGTCAAAAATGGATAACTTTGCTGCCACCAAGAAACAAGCTATTCTGAGTATTCCAATGAAGTTTTCCATAATCATACCGGTATATAATCGTCCCAACGAGGTGCATGAACTGCTGGAAAGTCTGTCCATGCAGACATTGAAGGACTTTGAAGTCCTGATTATCGAGGATGGTTCGACGGTCAGATGCGACGAGGTGGCCGCCCGATACAAGGACAAAATAGATGTGCGTTACTATTTCAAGCCCAATTCCGGCCGCAGTCTGACGCGCAACTACGGCATGGAACGTGCCGCCGGTGACTATCTTGTGTTCTTCGACTCTGATTGTGTCATTCCGCCACATTATTTCGAAACCCTGACACGTGAGTTGCAGTCTGACTATGCTGACTGCTACGGAGGGCCAGACAAGGCACATGAGTCGTTCAGCACGCTGCAAAAGGCTATCAGTCATTCGATGACATCGTTTATAACCACAGGTGGCATACGTGGGGGCAGGAGAGTACTCGACCACTACACGCCACGCACTTTCAACATGGGTATGTCCATGCAGGCGTATGGCAAGGTAGGTGACTTCAAGGATATGTTTGGCGAAGACATAGATCTCAGTTTGCGCATTCAGGCTGCGGGCTACCGCACCCGTCTGATCCGTGATGCGTATGTCTATCACAAGCGTCGTGTCAGCCTCAAGTCTTTTTTCCGTCAGGTCAATGTGTTTGGCCGTGCGCGCATAGACCTGCAGATTGCACATCCCGGGTCGTTGAAGTTGGTACACACACTCCCTGCCATGTTTGTCATTGGTGTGACAGCCCTGCTTGTCGGGTCGCTATTCTGCCTGTGGTCGTTATTGCCATTGGCCGTGTTGCTTCTGACGTTGTTTGTCGAGGCACTGGTTGTCACCCGCAGTCTGAGCATAGCTTCCCTGTCGGTAGTTACGAGCATTATCCAACTTTGGGGCTACGGATGTGGCTTCATCTCGGCTTTTTTCAAGAAAATTGTCTTAGGGCATCGTGATAATGCCTCAGAACTCGAACGCCTTTACAAGAAGAAATAACGCAATAGCTTATGGATCCGCTGCAAATCATAGACACTTATTATGGCAACAACGAGGCACTCCGTGAGATACTTGTGCGGCACAGCCGCTCGGTGACTGCCAAGGCACTCGACGTGGCGCGCCGGCATCCGGAGCTGGGGCTGGACGAACAGTTTATCAGCGAGGCAGCCATGCTCCATGACATAGGCATATTTCTCACCGATGCCCCGTCCATCCATTGCCATGGCTCCAATCCCTACATCTGCCACGGCTATCTCGGGGCGGATCTCATGAGGTCACTCGGCTATCCGCGTCATGCCCTTGTCTGCGAGAGGCACACCGGTGCTGGCATTTCGCTCAAATCGATTATCGATGGCAATCTGCCTTTGCCGCACCGCGACATGCTCCCGGTGTCAAAAGAGGAGATTGTAATCTGCTATGCCGATAAGTTTTATTCAAAGACAGACCTCATGCATGAGAAGTCTGTGGAGCGTGCCCTCAAGAGCATCTCGCGTTATGGCAATGACGGGGTAGAGCGGTTCAAGTCGTGGTGCACCATGTTCATGTAGGCGGGCAGCCTGTTAAATGGGATAGGCGGTCGATGTTATTAAGTTTTATTCCTTAACTTTGCCACCCCAAAGCGCATCATTTGATTTGAAGGCCAACTACGACATATCGCTTGCCATTATCCTTTTGCTTTTGATGTCATCCGTCTCGGGTGCGTTGCTTGCTTCATCCGGTAGCGGCATGTCTTATGAGGCAAACGACAGCATATATCGGGCCGACACATTGCTTGTGACCGACACTCTCATGGCAGACAGCCTCATGCGCCCTGACACGCTGGCAACAGACACTGCCGCCGAGGACAAGCAGGCCATCGATGCGCCAGTCGTCTACGAAGCATCAGACTCTATCGTCTTCACCCGCGACGGTTTCGCGCGCCTCTATGGCAAAGCCAAGGTCAATTATCAGGAGATACAGCTCGATGCGGCCATCATCACCATGAACATGGACAGCAGTACCGTCTTTGCCGAGGGAATCAAGGACTCGACGGGCGTAATATCCGGCAAGCCGGTATTCAAAGATGGCAGCACACCCTATGAGTCAGAGACAATGCGCTATAATTTTGACACCAAGAAAGGTTATATCACCAACGTCACTACGCAGCAGGGCGAGGGCTTCGTCACCAGTCAGGATTCGAAGAAAGGCCCTGACGACGAGCTGTACATGAAGAATGGATGGTACACCACGTGCGACAATCACGAGCATCCTCACTTCTACCTCAAGCTCACAAGGGCGAAGGTAAAACAGAAGAAGAATGTAGTCTTCGGCCCGGCATATATGGTGGTCGAGGACGTGCCGTTGCCCCTTGCCATCCCTTTCGGCTTTTTCCCCTTCACTGACAGCTATTCGTCGGGCTTCATAATGCCGTCGATAGGCGACGAATTGCAGAAAGGCTATTTCCTGCGCGACGGTGGCTACTACTTCGCAATCAACGACAAGGTAGACCTTAGGCTCACCGGTGACATCTATACCAAAGGGTCATGGGGCGTGGGGGCACAATCCAACTATACGAAACGTTACAAATTCTCCGGCAACATCGATGCACACTATCAGGTGACAATCACCGGCGAGAAGAACATGCCCGACTATGCCGTGGCCAAGGACTTCCGCATCAACTGGACGCACCGTCAGGATGCCAAGGCCAATCCATACAGCACATTCTCGGCGAGTGTCAATTTCTCGACCAGCAGCTATGACCGCAACAACACTGAGAGCCAATACAATTCGCAGCTGTATTCGCAGAACACCAAGACGTCGAGCATCAGTTACACCTACACCACGCCCAATCAGAAACTGACCATCTCGACATCGTTCAACCTGTCGCAGACGACGCGCAACTCTTCACTCTCCATGACGCTGCCTGACGTCAGCATCAGCTTGCGCAAGATTTATCCCTTCAAGCGCAAGCATGCCACCGGCAAACAGAAATGGTATGAGAAAATAGCCATCGGCTATACAGGCCAGATACGCAACAGCATAACGACGCAGGAGAATTCGCTCTTCCAGACCAATCTCTTCAAGGACTGGCGCAACGGCGTCAGCCATTCGGTGCCGATCAATGCCACGTTCCAACTGTTCAAATACATCAATGTCACCCCATCATTCCAATACAATTCGCGGTGGTATCCCAGCAAGGTCACGCGCCACTGGGACTATGACCGTGGCGAGGAGGTGCAAGACACGACCTACGGCTTCAACCGTGTCGCGTGGTATAACTTCAGCATAGGGCTCAATACCAAGCTCTACGGTTTCTACAAGCCCATACAAGCCATCTTCGGCGACAAGATACAGGCCATCCGCCACGTGTTCACCCCGACGGTGACGTTCAGCGCGGCTCCCGATTTCGGCAGGCACCGCTATGGCTACTATGACAGCTACAGCTATGTCGATGAGTATGGCGAGACGATCACCCGCGAGTACAGCGTCTATCAGCACGGGCTCATGGGCACTGCCCCCAACGGGATGCAGGGCAACATCAACATGAGCATCTCAAACAATATAGAGATGAAGGTAAAGTCAGACCGTGACTCGACCGGCGTCAGGCTGATAAGTCTGATAGACGACTTCACGGCAGGCATCTCATACAACATCCCCACGCGCCGGTGGTCTGACATGAACATGAGCATCCGACTGAAGCTGTGGAAAAACTTCACGCTCAATCTCAACTCGACATTCTATACCTACGCCTACGAGTTTGACAAAAACGGCAACGTCGTCACGGGCGACCGCACCGAATGGTCTTACGGGCGCTTCGGGCGATTCGGCGGCATCAGCCGGTCGTTCTCCTACACGTTTGACAACAATACTTGGGACAAATGGTTCGGCAAGGATGACGAGAAGGAGGACATCGGCCAAAACCACGATGCGCAGCTCGCCGATGCCGCAGCGACCGAGGAAAATGCCCCTGCCGAGAAACCCAAGGAAGATGCCAAGCTCGACAAGGACGGATATATGAAGATAAAAATCCCATGGTCATTCACCGTCAGCTATTCATGCTCGATGACCGAAGACCGCTCGCGCCCGATCAACACCAAGACGATGCGCTACCCCTACCGCCTCATACACAACCTCTCGGGCAACGGCAACATAAAGATTGCCAACCGGTGGAGCCTGAACTTCTCGACATCCTATGACTTCGAGGCCAAGAAGCTCGCACAGACGACCATCAACGTGGCACGCGACCTGCACTGCTTCCAGATGTCGGCCAGCATACAGCTCGGCTATTTCAATTCCTACTACTTCACCATCCGCGCCAACTCTTCGATGTTGCAGGACCTGAAGTGGGAGAAACGCAACTCCCGCAGTCAGAACATCGTGTGGTATTGAGGCATCCTGACCCGCGGCATCAGGTGCCTGTCGCCACAGGGTCAGACATCATTTGTGCTAACATCGGGTGCTGTCGCCGTGGCTTAGCCTGCAATTATATGTTTTTAGGCTAAAAATAAATAGACGTTAGGCTGCAAATATATATTTGCAGCCTAAGTTTTTCCGGCAGGGTCTGATGCCGTGGCGATTGTCGTCTGTTGCTGCCGCGGCGGGGTCAGATGTCCTCGGCCTGTGCGCCGTGACCGCGCCCCTTGTCCTCATTGACCCCGTAGCCGAATAGTGCGAAGTCGCCCATGCAGGGGTCGTCGGGCCAGATTTCGCGCAGGCAGGCCGTGATTTCCTCGGCCGCCCGCCGGTCGGCTGTGCTGCGCCGTGTCATGCCGAGGCGTCTTGCCATGTCGAAGACGTGGGTGTCCAGCGGGATGAGCAGCGTGCCGGGGTCGATGCTGCGCCACAGGCCGAAGTCTACTATGCCGTCGCGCCTGACCATCCACCGCACGAACATTGCGAGGCGCTTGGACGCCGACTGCGGTGTGCGTGGGATGCCGGCAATGCCAGCAAACAGTGTCTGCAACGCGCTGATGGGGTCGCCGCCGGTGGCTGTGACGGCCGCCTCAAGGTCGGGGTAGGTGGTATAGATGTCGTGCAGCCGTCGGCAGATGTCATGCAGGTCTGAGTACTTGAAGAAGCGGTAGAACGGGCGTGTGTCGCCCTCGTGTGCGGCATAACGTCTGCCGATGATGTAGGCCAGCGGGCTGCCGTCCATCTCTGTATGCAGTTCCCCGGCTTTCTTGAGGATTTGCTTGCGGTTGCCATAGGCGATCCATGCCGTGAGGAAGCCGGATATCTCTATGTCTTGTTTTGCCGTGAAGCGGTGGGGGAAGCTGACAGGGTCGGCCGGGATGAATCCGGGATTGTCATATTCTGCCGCCCATGTGCGGAGTTGCTCGATTGTGGTCTGTAGCATGATGGCTGAGGGATTGGTTTTGCGGCGTAAAGTTACTCCCGTAGCGCGGATTTGCAACACGGTTGCACGCGCGTGATGCTAATTTTGCGGCTGTAATGGCGCAGGACTGTCCCGCGGGACGCCGCGCAGTGTAATGACGGATGTATATCAAGCAGCAAATCTCATAAAATCATGGCACATCATCACCATCATGCCGCGGAGCTCGGCAGTAGCAAGTCCGCCAAGTCGGTGCTTGCGGTTTGCATAGCGCTCAATCTGGCCTTTGTCGTCATCGAGGCCGCAGTGGGACTCAGCAAGGATTCTCTGGGCCTGTTGTCTGACGCAGGACACAATCTGGGCGATGTGTTCAGCCTCGCAATATCGTTGCTCGCGGTCAATATGTCAGCACGTGCGGCCACCAAGCATTTTACCTATGGATATAAGCGTAGCACCATCCTTGCTTCGCTGGCCAATGCCGTCATCCTGCTCATAGCTGTCGGCGCGATTTTGATCGAATGTGTGTCAAAGTTCCGTCATCCCGGGGCGGTGTCTGGGGCGGCTGTCTCGTGGACTGCCGCGGCCGGCATCGTGGTCAATGGCCTGACGACCCTGCTGCTGATGAGCCGTCAGCGGGGCGACCTCAATATGCGTGGCGCTTTCGTCCACATGATGATGGACACGCTCGTGTCGCTCGGTGTGGTCATCTCGGGCGTGATAATCATCCTGACGGGCTGGACCGTCATCGATGCTGTGATAAGCCTCGTCATCGCCGTGGTCATCATCATCTCTACATGGTCTTTGCTCAGGGAGAGCCTCAGTCTGTCGCTGGACGGTGTCCCCGAGACCATAGACATCGACAGGATAGAGGCCGGGATACGCGGGGTCGGTGGCGTCGTGGGGCTTCATCACTTGCATGTCTGGGCGATAAGCACTACCGAAATCGCCGCCACTCTGCATCTGGTGGTCAGTGGTGCAGATGTCATGGAGCGTGTCAAGGATGAGGTCAAGGGAATGATGGCTCGTGAGGGCGTGGCGCATTGCACGGTCGAGTGCGAATTGCCCGGCGAGACATGCCATGACCGTGACTGTCATTGATGCGGCATCGGCCGCAGGCGGCCGGACGGGTCAGATGAGTGCGAGGAAGTTGGAGACCAATTTGTCCCGCACTTCTTTTATGTCGATTTCCGTCCCACATTCCACGGCCATCGAGGTGACACCCTTGTCTGTAAATCCGCAAGGGTTGATGTTGTTGAAATAGCTGAGATCGGTATTGACATTGAGTGCCAGTCCGTGCATGGTCACATAGTGGCTGCTCTGCACACCGATGGCGCAGATTTTGCGTGCCGTGGGACGGCCGGCATCAATCCATACACCGGTGGCTCCCTTCAGACGGCCGCATGTGATGCCATAGTCCCCGGCTGTGGTGATGACCGACTCCTCGAGTCGCCAGACATAGTCTTTCAGGCCTATGTGATGTTGCTCGAGGTCGATTATGGGATACATCACTATCTGTCCCGGGCCGTGGTAGGTGATGTCCCCGCCGCGCTTGATGTGATAGAGCTGCACCCCCAGCGAGGCGAGCCGCTGTGTGCTGAGCAGCATGTTGGAGTCTTTGCCCGACTTGCCGAGCGTATAGACGTGGTTGTGCTGGCACGTGATGACTGTCTCGTCGCATCTGCCACCCGCCAGCTTGGTAGCGATGGCTTCATTGTATAGAGTGGTCTGTCGCCCGAGTGCGGCCTCATAGTCGATCAGTCCCCATTCTTCTGTCTTGATCATTACTTGTCTTCGTTGATTGGATAAAGTACAGGCAAAAGTAAGATTTAATGCCTTTAATACATATTTTTGTCGAAAAGAAAGATTATGGACGACTGTTTGATAAAATACTCCCATGTCTGCGTAAAGCAGGACGGTGTGCCGGTGCTCGAAGACGTGAATGTCGAGTTTTCAAAGGGGCAATATATCTACATCGTCGGCAAGGTGGGGACGGGCAAAAGCTCATTCCTGAAGACGATATATGGCGAACTCGAAATCGACGAGGGCGAGGCCGACGTGCTGGGATTTGATATGCGCAAGATCAGACCGCGCCGCCTGCCGGCGCTGAGACGGCGTCTGGGAATCGTATTCCAAGACTTCCAATTGCTGACAGACCGCACAGTGGACGACAATCTGATGTTTGTCCTGCGTGCCACGGGTTGGCGCAACAAGCGAGAAGCCAAGGCGAGAATCGATGAAGTACTCGATCAGGTCGGCATGGCCAACAAAGGCTATAAGATGCCGAATGAATTGTCGGGAGGTGAACAGCAGAGAGTCGTCATCGCCCGCGCCATACTCAACAATCCCGACATCCTGATAGCCGACGAGCCGACAGGCAACCTCGATGCCGAGACGGCAGACTCAATAGTCAGCCTCCTGCACGGAATCTCCGACTCGGGTACGCTGGTAATCATGACTACGCACAACCTAAGTCTGATAGACAAGTTCCCCGGCACCACTTACGTATGCAAAAATCATAAATTGGACTTGGATAAATAAACTAAATGGTCTAATTGAGTTTTTTATTGCATAAAACATAAAAAGACCAAAAGATGTTATTTGACAATAAAAAAACAGACAATGTTTGTGCAATGATAAAATAAAAACTATACTTTTGCATATTGATAATAGCTTTGGGGTGGAGTAATAAATAAAAGACTATGAAAAGAAATTTAATGGACGAAATCGACTCGGGGACTAAAAGTTCCCTGATCAAGAAGCGTATCATCAACCATTACATCAACCATGGCAATTCGACGATTACAGATCTGTCGCGTGCCGTGGATCTCAGCGTGCCGACAGTGACCAAATTTATCGTTGAGATGTGCCGTTCGGGATACATCAACGATTATGGGAAGCTTGAGACCAACGGGGGACGTCATCCCAACCTCTACGGGCTTAATCCTGACTCAGCCTATTTCGTGGGCGTGGATTTGCAGGCCGAAGCCGTAGTGCTGGGACTGATGGACTTCAAGGGTGACATGATAAAGGTCAAACCTATCGCGCCGTTCATGCTGCGCAATGATGACGAATGTATAGACAACATCTGCCGTTATGTCCTTGATTTTATCCGGGAGGCAGGTGTCCCTGAAGAAAAGATAATCAATATCAATATCAACATACCGAGCCGTGTCAATCCTAAGACCGGACACAGTTTCGGCTTCTTTAATTATATCGAGAAGCCGCTCTATACCATGTTCGCCGAGCGTCTGGGCTTCCATGTGTCGATAGACAACGACACACGTGCGATGGCCTATGGCGAATATATGAAAGGCTGTGTGGAGAAGGAGAAAAACATAATCTTCGTCAATGTCAGCTGGGGACTTTCGATCAGCATCATCATTGACGGCAAGATTTACTATGGCAAGTCAGGCTTCTCGGGTGAGTTCGGGCATATCCCGGCTTATGACAACGAAGTGCTTTGCTACTGCGGCAAGAAAGGATGCCTCGAGACAGAGGTGTCGGGATCGGCATTGTACAGGAAATTGATACAGAAAGTACGCGAAGGCGAGACTTCTATTCTTTCGGGGCGGATACTTGACAACGAACCCCTCACACTGCACGACATCATCGCGGCTACCAATCGCGAGGACACGCTGTGCATCGATCTGGTCGAGAATGTGGGGCGCGAGCTGGGCAGGCAAGTCTCGACACTGATCAACATATTCAATCCCGATCTCGTAGTGGTCGGTGGCACGCTGTCGCAGACGGGTGACTATCTCATCCAGCCTATCGAGGCATCGGTCAGAAAGTATTCCCTCAGTCTCGTAAACAAGGATACGAGAATCCGCCGGTCGGCGTTGCTCGAGAATGCGGGTATCACCGGTGCATGTATGCTGGCACGCACCAAGATGTTTGAGATAGAGGAGTAACATCCTCTGCCCGCACAGCATCGTCAGGAAAGCATTCAGGCCGTGGGATGTCCCCACGGCCTGAATGCTTTCCTCATATTGCCTCGTGCGCCGTGGGGTAGTATGCCATGGGCAGAAACATTGTATGCCACGGCAGACAGGGTCGTATGCTATCTGCCTTATGGTAGTATGCCATTGCCTTTAGGGTACGGTGCTGTTTGGCGCTGTGTGCTTTGCCATTGCCGCATGGCTGTCAGATGACGGCCATGCGGATGCGTGTCAGCCTCTCGAGCAATCCTCCGAGCAGGTCGAGGCGCAGCATGTTGGCCCCGTCGCTCTTGGCGTTGGCGGGGTCGGGGTGCGTCTCGACGAAGAGTCCGTCAGCACCCACAGCTATCCCGGCACGTGCGACGGTCTCGATGAGTTCTGGCTTGCCTCCCGTGACGCCCGATTCTTGGTTGGGCTGTTGCAGTGAGTGGGTGATGTCGAGCACCACCGGAAATCCTGTTTCCTTCATTTGCGGGATGCCGCGATAGTCGATGATGAGGTCCGTGTAGCCGAATGTAGTGCCTCGCTCGGTCAGTATGACATTGTGGTTGCCACTGTCGGTGACTTTGGCTGCGGCGAACTTCATTGCCCCGGGCGAGAGGAATTGTCCTTTTTTGATATTGACGATTTTGCCGGTTTGGGCGGCCGCCACGAGCAGTTCGGTCTGGCGGCAGAGGAACGCAGGTATCTGGATGATGTCCAGATAGTCGGCCGCCATCTCGACGTCGCTCACCGAATGGACGTCTGACACCACGGGGATGCCCAGTGTGTCGCGCACCTTGGCGAGGATTTTGAGAGCCTTTTCGTCGCCTATGCCGGTGAATGAGTCGATGCGCGAGCGGTTGGCCTTGCGGTAGGAGCCTTTGAACACGTATGGGATGTCGAGCCGTTCAGCTATTCGCTTTATGTGCTCTGCGATGTCGAGAGCCATCTTTTCACCCTCGATGACGCACGGTCCGGCCAGCAGGAAGAAGTTGCCGGACTTGCTGCTTTTCAGGTATTCGATGTCCATGTCTTATCTGTTTGGTATTATCATTGTGATGATTTCGTTGAGTATCCCTATTTCCAGCGGGAATCCGTGGGTGTAGATGCGTCCGTCCACGTCGGTCAGTGCGTTTTTGACGCGTAGCACTTTGACCGACTTGGTGCGGTAGATTTTCACCTTCTTGTGGTTGAACAGTCGTCCGTTGATGCTCATCCACAGTCCTTTGAGTATTTGCATCTTTTGTGCCGGGCGGTAGATGACCGTCACGTCGAGCCATCCGTTGTAGGGCACTGCGCTGGGTGTCTGTCCATAGCCGTGTGCGTTGCCGATGCAGATTGTCATCACGCGTCCCCTCAGGTGGCTGTCGTTTATGACAAGGTGGGTGCGGTAGGTTTTCTTCATGAAAAGTATGGCAAACAGTGCACATACGTAGACCACCCATCTGACGGCAAACGAGCGTTTGAGGTTGTCTGTGATCTTTGAGACTTGTGCTCCGAGCCCGATGTTCATGGAGTTCACGAAGTAGCGTCGGCGGTAGTAGCCCGAGATGTAGTAGGATGAATAGCCGACGTCGATGCGTCGTGTGCGCCGGGCTATGATGGTGTCGATGGCGTCCTTGTAGTCATCGGTCAGTCCCCAGAAGTCTGCGAAGTCGTTGCCTATGCCGTTGGGGATGATTCCCACCGCCACCGATGACTTGTCCTGCAGGTCTGACTTCATTATGCCATTGACCACGTCGCCGATGATGCCGTCGCCACCGACGGCGACAATCGTCTTGAATCCGCGGTTGGCATATCCGCGTGCGATTTCCTCGGCGGTCATGTAGGGTTGGGGCATGTTGTATTCAAACTGGATGTGCCGGCTCACGATGTATTCCCTGATGGCTTTCCACCGTTTCCTTGCCAGCCTTTGCAGTCCGGCACGCGGGTTGTAGACGATGCCCCACTTGTTAGCCTCTGCTTGCATTGTTCCGTGTTTTGTTTATGTTGTCCATTATCACCTCGATCTTTGCATCCGTGCTGAGCGAATGGTCTATCCAGCAGATTGGAGTGCCGCGTCTCTCCATGCCTCTGAACCATGTCATCTGCCTTTTGGCAAATTGGTGGATGGCGGTCTCCAGCCCGTCGTGCATCTCGTCAAAGGATATCTCGCCTGTGACGTAGGATGTGACGTATTTGTACTCCAGCCCATAGTATTTCAAATCCTCGGCCTTGATGCCGCTGTCGAGCAGTCTGCGCACCTCGTCGGTCATCCCTGCTGCCAGCCGCTCGTCGAGTCGCCGGCTGATGCGCCGCCTCCTCTCGTCGCGGTCAATCATTATCCCGAAGACTGCCGACCGGTGTGCCGGCATGGAGCGTGCCTCGATGCCGTGGCTGAGGTAGTATTCTTCGATTTCGATGGCGCGGATTGCGCGTTTGGCGGTGTCGGTGTCGGTGGTGTTGTGCAGGGTCTTGTAGGTGGCCAGTATCTGTGCCAGTTCGTCGAGTGTCTTGCCCTCGAGCCTCCGGCGCAGTTCAGTGTTTTCGGGGACGGGCATCATGGCATAGCCGCGCAGCACCGATTCGACATATAGGCCCGACCCTCCGCACAGGATGGGCTGCTTGCCGCGTGCCCTTATGTCGTCGATGGCGTGGCGGAAGTCCTCTTGGTATTCGTAGATATTATACTTGTAGCCCGCGTCGCGTATGTCGATCAGGTGGTGTGGCACCTGTCGTCCGCCGACATCGTATTCTCCCAAGTCCTTGCCTGTCCCGATGTCCATGCCGCGATAGACCTGCCTCGAGTCGCCGCTGATTATCTCGGCATCGAGCCGCACGGCGAGTGCCACGGCCAGGGCCGTCTTGCCCGACGCGGTGGGTCCGATGATGGTGATGAGCGGCAGGTCGGTCATTCGGCGAGGGGCAGGTCGCTCAAGGCGTGGGGATAGACATGGACGGTCGAGTCGATGTAGTTGAGTGTTTTGACCACATAGACCTCGGCATCGTCGGGCAGTTTTTCGGTCACGATGCCTATGATGAAGCGCCGCTTGTCGTCGCTTGTCGCGTTGTCCGCCCTCTGGGTGTTCACGTAGTATATGAAATTGTAATTGCCGATCTGACCCCTCACCATGTAGGTCGTCATCCAGTCAGGCTGGTCGCTGTGCACGGTGTAGATGATGGTGTCAGAGTCATAAACGAATGAACTGGTGCTGAAGTCTATGCC
>DWUP01000064.1 GCA_020012075.1 Candidatus Avibacteroides avistercoris | reverse complement strand
GTCTTGATCAGTTCGCCAACTACCGCCCCGACAAACGGGCCTATGATTATGCCCGCCGGCCCGAGAAACATGCCCGCGATGACACCGACATTGCACCCCCAGACCCCGTATTTGCTGCCCCCGAAGCGTTTGGTCCCCATCGACGGGATGACGATGTCAAGCACTTGGACAGCCACCACGACGAGCGCCCACACGACAAGCCACGTGACAGACATCTCGACATTGGATGCCAGATTGATGACTATCAGCCCGATGTAGGACAACGGCGGGCCGGGCAATGCCGGCAGCACCGAGCCGGCCAGCCCGACTATGATGCAGACGAAACCGAGGATTATGAGAAATATGTCCATCACTCGCCATCTTTCTGCCCGGCGGGGTGCGTCTTGACCCATTCGTCATAGAGCGACAGGAGGTTGCGCAGCCCGTAGGCTTTCATTTCTTTGTTATATATCACATCTATGCACAGGTCCAGCAGGGGCTTGCCATTGACATTGTCGGCCACGATGAGCGACCTGATTGTCAGCCTGAGTTTGTCGAGTACCCCCTCATCGACTATGCCGTTGCTCGATGCAAGGAATTGGAACAAGGCATAGTCCCTGATTGTCTGCAAGTGCCCATCGGTGACACAGATGTGTTTGGTGCCCGTAGCGTTGGCTTGAATACGATACATGGTCAATAGTCTTTGGTTGAACTATGGCAAATATATGTTTATTATTGCGAAACACAAAGCATCCCGCACATTAAGTGGCTGTTGCCTCAGTCCACGGGTGCTGCCCGGTCGGGTTTGGGCAGGGTGAAGACAAACTCGAGCCCCCCGCTCTCGGAACGCCGCACCTGTATGTTGCCATTGTGAAACAATACGGCATTCTTGACTATGGCAAGCCCGAGCCCCGTGCCGCCGAGTTTACGCGAGCGTCCCTTATCGACACGGTAAAACCGCTCGAAGAGGTGCGGCAGATGGCGCTGGTCCACACCGACGCCATTGTCAGAGAACTGGAACGTATGCATCGCCTCGTCCTCGCCGATATGGCGGATGGTGATGGTCGTGCCCACGCCGGCATAGCTGATGGAATTGTCGGTGAGGTTGCGAAAAATGGAATAAAGCAGCGAATAATTGGCTTCGACATAGACCTGAGGGCTGACCAGTTTGAGGAATTGCATCTTGCGTTCCTGCAACTGCAGCTTGGTCTCTGACTCGATAGTGTCAAGCAAGGTGAGTATATTGATCTTGCTCTTTTCATAGTGGGTGCTGTCGTCCTCGTCCATCCTTGCGAGCGTCATGATGTCATGGAGCAGGCTCGAGAGGCGGTTGGCCTGGTCATAGCACCGGCGGATGAACTGGTCGCGCGTGGCTCCGGGCATGTCGGGATTGTCGACTATCGTCTCGAGGAATCCTTTGATGCTGCTCACCGGCGTTTTCAACTCATGGGAGATATTCTGTGTCAGCTGCCTTTTGAGACGTGCCTTGTCCTCTTCGCTCTCACGTATCTCTCCATACAGCTCGATGATGTGGCGCGCCAGATCACCGAGCCCGTTGCCGGGGAATTTGATATTGACCTGACTGATATCCTCTCCGCTCTTGGCACGCGTGAAGAACTGATTGAGCTGGTGGAACACCTTGCCTATGTTGCGGGTGTACCTGAAGAGCAGCAAGAGCAAGATGGCCGTCACGACCAATATGACCAAGATATACTCGATGTCCACCGAGAGCATCTTGTTGAGGTTGATATCGTATGGCAGCGAGGACCTGACGACTATGCCTGCATCCTTAAAATAGGTGGCCGAGTAGAAATAGTCACGCTTCATCGTGTCAGAGCGCCGTGAAATGACATACGCCGACTTGTCGTGCATTGCTTTCCTTATCTCCGGCCTGTCGCTATGATTGTCCATCAACCTTTTATTCTCGCTGTCATAGATTACAAGGCCGTCATCCTTGATTACCGTGAAGCGTGGTTTGGCAATGCCTTCGACCGTCTCGGTGCCTTCGGCAAACTGCATGATGAGACTGTCAGACAATCCATAATATTTTGTCAATTCATAGAGCGAGACATTCAGTGACTGCAGCTTGGTGTTGAGCAGTTCTGTCTTGTACATCTTCTCACGATTGTACTGAAAGAAGATGAAGCACGAAACAAACGTAATGAACAATAGCAACACCGTCAGGAAGAGACGTGTGCTGAACGACAGGTTTTTCATCGTCCCGGGCCTGACATCAACCGAGTTTGTCGTCGAAGCAATAGCCGTATCCCATGCGTGTGGTGATATGCTTGCCGTAGCGTCCTATCTTCTTCCTCAGTCTGGTGATGTTTACATCGACTGTCCTGTCGAGGACATAGACTTCATCTTTCCAGACACGAGCCAGTATGTCTTCGCGCGAAAAGACCTTGCCACGTCCTTTGAGCAATGTATACAATATCTCAAACTCTTTCTTGGTCAGCGGGACAGGCTCGCCGTCAATCTCCACTTTCTTGCTATCAATGTCCATGACGAGTGTCTCGAATATGATTTTTCCACCCGATGTTTCCGAATCGCCCGTCGCAGCCCTCCGCAGCACAGCTTTGATGCGCAGGATGACTTCGCGGATGGAATATGGCTTTGAGATATAGTCATCTGCACCGATATTCAGACCTGTACAGACATCATTCTCGGTGTCTTTGGCCGTAACGAAGATTATTGGGATGGATGCCGTCTCTTTGTTTTTCTTCATTATGTTGGCCATTTTGAAGCCGGAAATCTCGCCCATCATCACATCAAGCAATATCAAATCATATTTGGTCAGATCCATAGCAAGGGCTTCCTCGGCCGAATAGGCGACATCGACCATATAGTTTTCGTTCTCCAAGTTATATTTGAGGATTTCACACAAGTCCTCCTCGTCATCGACTACTAATATCCTGTGCTCGTTCATGTGAAGTTTAGTTTGATTTGTTACAAATTTATCAATAAATATGTCTATCAATGACGAAAAGTCCCTGCCGACGTGCAGCGGTGCGGCCGCCACACGTCATGCAAGGGCTTTCCCTGACGGATGCAGGCATCAGTCCTGAGCATTAAACTTATCCACTGCCCTGAGCAAATGCCTGAGTTGCGAGATCATTTCCTCAGACTCTTGTATCATGTTAAGATAGACGTAGGAGACTGCGATGTTGGTGTCTGCGATGCGCAGGCGGTCGAGCTGCTTGTTGCGGAGTTCTGAGAACGAAGCCTTGAGTTTGCTTGCTTCGACACGGAACTCGTTGATACTTGCATAATCTGCCGTGTCGATTATCTCTTTGGCACGGTCAATCATATAGACCACATTGTCGCGCAGTGGGACAAACTCCTTGACACACTCCTGCGGGAGGCTCTCGAAGTTGTTGTCCACATGCTCCTCGCACGGCTCGCACAGGCGGCGCAGGCAATAGTTGAGCTGCTGGCAGCTGTTGATGCCAAGGTGCAGCCATGTATTTTTCTCGATGGCCGTCTGGTCTACCGCACGGCGCAGGCAGATCAGCTCCTTGCGGCGTGACTTCTTGAGCATCTTCTTTGCCTCCTTGATAGCGTTTGATGCATGGCGCAGCTCCCTCAGGTCTTCTTTGATGAATCCGTTGGTAATCTTGCCATAGGCGTCAGCTACAAACTGGAGGTTGGTGTCCTCGGTCATCTTGACATGCTGCTGCAGCAACGGCCACACTTCTTCCTTGGTCTTTGCCGATATCATCTTGTCAAACAGATCGTCGTCTGCCGAGCGCTGTGTCTTCTTCTTGAGCATCTTGCCGCTCTTGATGAGCAGGAATACCACGAGAGCCATCAGCACTATCGCCATGACAATGCCGCCATAATATAGCGCGAGGACGACTACACCGGCGGCGATAAATGCCGCTCCAGCCGTGATAAACCATCCGCCTATCACCGAGATGACGCCCGTGATGCGATAGACTGCGCTCTCACGTCCCCATGCCCTGTCGGCCAATGACGTACCCATGGCGACCATGAATGTGACGTAGGTGGTCGACAGCGGGAGTGTCAGCGAAGTGCCGAGAGCTATCAGCGCACCGGCCAACACGAGACTCACCGACGCGCGCACCATGTCGAAAGCCGCGCCTTTCTCCAATATCACATCATCACTGTTCATCCGCTTGTCCACCCACTGACGGACACCGGCCGGTATCACCTTCAATACGGAATTGAATACATTGACAGTGTTGCGCACCAAGCTGCGTGCCACGCGTGACGAACCGAACATCTCATCGCCGCTTTCCTGCTTGGACAAGTCCACCGAGGTTTTTATCACGTTGCGCGCCTTGCGTGATGTGGCCAATGCATAGACCATTATGGCGCCGGCTATGACCAGAAAGAGTGTCGGGGTCTTGGCCGAGGAATTGAGGAACGCCACAGAGAATGACGAGGGATCGCCGCCGCCGGCCGCGGTATAGTGCATGAAAGTGTCATAGCCCGCCAGAGGCACACCGATGAAATTGACCAAGTCATTGCCGGCGAATGCCATGGCCAGCGCAAACGTGCCGAGCAGCACGATGACCTTGAACACATTGACCTTGAGCCAGTGCAGCACCTGCATGATGACGGTGAATGACACGAAGCATACCCCGACGATGAGCAGCGTGTTGTCATCGATCCATTGCTTGCGCTCGGCGGTCATGATGGTCAGTCCCTTGACACCGTTTATCAAAAGGAAATAGACGATGGCCGTCACTGCCAAGCCGCCGAAGATGCCTATCTTCCAGCCCAGCCCCTTCTTGTAATTAAACGAGAAGAAAAGACGGGCGATAAATTGTATCACAGTACCGAAAACGAATGCTATCGCGACGGAGACAAATATGGCGATAATCACCGACAGTGCTTTCTCGGTGTTGAGCAGATTGAGCAGCGACAACTCGCCTGTGACGTCATTGGCTATCTTGACCATCGACATCGCAAAGGCCGCGCCGAGCAATTCGAAGACCATCGACACCGTGGTGGATGTGGGCAAGCCCAAGGAGTTGAAGATGTCGAGCAGGATGACATCGGTAATCATCACAGCGAGGAATATACACATGACCTCATCCATATAGTAGTGCTCGGGCAGGACAATGCCGTGCCGGGCGATGTCCATCATGCCGTTGCTCATCGTGGCTCCCAGGAAGACACCGATGGCGGCCACTATAATGATGACTTTGAACGAGGCCGTCTTGGCACCGACCGCCGAATTGAGGAAGTTTACTGCGTCATTGCTCACACCGACCATCAAGTCAAAAATGGCCAGCACGAAGAGGAAAATGACAAATCCCAAATAGATTGTTTCCATACGATATTATTGTATTGTTATTTTTCCAAATTGTTGCCGCAAAAATATTTGAGCATTATTATATGCAAATTTCGCAGATGTTACAAACATGTTACAACGTCCGCTGCCGTGAGACCCGCCCGGATGGCACGGCCTGAGCACGATGCCGTCCACAATGCCTGTGGCACGTGCCTGACGCATGGCGCGAGTCTGACATGCACATCACGTGCAAATATAAAAAATGACTTAAATATTGCTACAAAATGTGCGGCATTGTGCCGTGCGCCGCACAGTGCCGCCGCTGACGGCATCAGACCCTACGGGCAAAATGGTCTGACCCTGCACAGGATAGCATCTGACCCTAAGTGCAAAAACATCTGATGCCACGGCAGGGACAATGGCATGGCGGCGTGGCGGCGCGGCAGGCGGTGCCAACGGGCGCGGTCAATCGTCAATCCACGCCTCGGGATTGAGTTTTGAAGTCTCACGGCGCAACTGGAAGTGGAGGACCGTGCGGTCGCCATCGGTGGGGTCTGAATATATCTTGCCGATGGCCTGCCGCGTCTCGAGCCGGTCGCCCTGTCTGACGAGCACCGATGAGAGGTTGCAATAGACTGAGATATAATTGCCATGGCGCACAAGGACTCCCTTGAGACCGGCATATTCGAAGACGGCTGACACTTCGCCCCTGAATATGGCGCGTGCCATGGCGCCGGGCGTAGCCTGTATGTCGATGCCCTTGTTGTCGAGCTGCACGCCCTTGAGCCCCGCGACATTGTAGCGCCCATAGTGATTGACTACCAGATAAGAGCCGGTGACGGGGACCGGCAGGATGCCTTTGTTTTTCTCGAAGTCATCGGCGAGGCGGCGGTCGCTGTTGTTCATCTTGTATGCATCCATCTTCTTTTCCGGCACTGATGACGTCCCTCCCCGGGCTTTTGCTGCTTCGGCCTCTGCTCTCCTCTTTTCCTCCTCGCGGCGCGCGCGCTCTATTTCTTCCTCGACGAGACGGTCTATCTGCCTGTTCAGCCGGTCGGACTCGCGCTTCTGTGCAGCGACTTCCTTGCGTATGGCCGACTGTTTGCCGCGCAGCTGTTTGAGCATCTTCTGCTGCTCCTGTTGCTGGGCGGCGAGATTCTCTTTCTCTTTTTCAACCTCGGCGAGGAGTTTTTTCTTTTCCGCGATTACTTCGCGCATCTCGCGCTCCTTGGCCTGCAGTGCCGCACGCTTGCGTGTGATCTCCTGCCCCTGTGCCTTGCGGAACGAAGAATATTCCTGCAGGTAGCGCAGCCGGCGATAGACCTGCTGCAATGATGAAGCCGAGAAGATGAACATCAGCTTCTCTTGTATGCTACGCCCCGACCGTATGTAGCGGAGCGAGCGGGCATAGTCGTCCTTGGCCTTGTCGAGCTCGACGGTGAGGGCTGCTATGTCGGCCTCGACCTTGCGCGTCTCGTCATCAATGGCACGGATGTCGGCGTTGAGACGATTGACATAGTTCTGCCTCTCGGTGATCTGTGCCTCAAGCTGCGACAGTGCATTGAGCTGGCTGCTTATGTCTTTGCCGGCCTTGGCGAGCAGCTGTTCGGACTTGCGCATGTTGTCCAGCAGTTCCGAACGCTGCTTCTCCAGCTGCCTGATGCGGGCATTGGTCTGCGACATGACTGACGTCATGCACAGAAGCAATGCTACACAAGTGAGTAAAGTGCGCGGCGACATAGCCATGATGCTGGTCAGAAATGCAACGATGAGAGGATTTGCGGCAGGGCAATCTCCTTATACCGGCTGCTGACTGCCGTCGGCGACGGGACGAATGGCGAAAAGTCTATGCCGTTGCAAGTGAGGTCGAGCGATGCCTGAAGCTGCCCGTCCGAGACTTGGACTTCTACCCTGCCGGGATAATAACGCCCGCCTTCCAAGCGGAAGTCTGAATAGCCGAACGTCATGGTGTAGGACGGCGACAGTGAGACCGATGCAGAGATGACACGCGACATCGTGTCAAATGCGAATGTGAGGGTCGTCCTGCGGTCGCTCTCGGCATAAGTCATCAGTCCGTCGCTCCCCGCCGGGACGTCAATGGCAGACGAAGGGCGCTCGCCGTCAAGGGTGAAGAAGTCGCCCAAGACGAGCGACTGCATTGACTCATAGGTCAGGCCGGAATAGTGGGTGACATCTGACATCGGCACCTTGACATAGCTGCGGTCATAACGGTTGATCACGACGAGTGTGTCATGGCCTGCCTCGACACGCACCATCTCTATGCCGAGCAGGGGGACGCGGAATGAACACGACATCCATTCGCCGTCCTTCACGCTGAGCACACCGGTGGCGGGCAGCGAGCGGCCGCCGAGACCGACAGATGCGCGCAACTTGACGGTGCAACAGTCGAAATCCTTGTTGTTGGCATATCTGACGTCATCGGCCCCGGCTACCTGCGCAGGGGTGGTAATCTGCGTGGTCTTGCACGAATATGCCAATGTCAGGAGCATTATTGCCATGACGGCTGTGAGCGTGTGTCCGGTCATTTGGGAACGATGTATTTGCGTTGTTTGATTTTGGCTTTTAATGTTTCGGAGTCTCCATTCTGCTGCAAAGCCTGCTTCCAATATTCCAAAGCCATGCCAGCATCGCCGCACATCATATATATGTCGCCGGCATGTTCGAGCACCTCGGCCGATGGAGCCTTGTCCAGCGATAGCGTCTTGTCCATATATATCTTGGCAAGAGCATAATCCCCCTGCAAGAAAAGTATCCACGCATAGGTGTCAAGCATAGTGGGGTCGTCAGGCTCAATCTCTACGGCACGGTCGATCATGGCCTCGGCTTTGTCAAGGTCCCCGCCACGGATAGCGAGGAAGTATGCATAATTGTTGAGCACTGCAGTGTTGTCCGGATCATACTTCAATGCCTGTTCGTAGGCATCGAATGCAGCGTCATAGTCTCCGTCCTCATGGCTGAGATCCCCGAGAATCGAATAAAGCTGCGTGGCCACCGGTGCATAAGTGTCACCGTCGATGTGCCTGACAGCATCGAGACAGACCGCCTTGGCTTCGTCGGTCAATCCTTTGAAGAGGCATGACACGGCGAGATAATAGCTGTATATCACCTCGTCGGGGAATTGCACGGTAGCATTCTTGCATACGAAATAGACTCCGTCGATATCCCCCTTGCTGATTGCGAGATTGAGCATATTCTGATTGGCCGGCATGTTGGCAGGATCGCGGCTTATGACTTCACGATAAGCATTGATGGCTCCGACAGTGTCTTTGACCAGCTCGCAATAGGAAGCACGGAGCATCGGTATATTGGCGTCATTCGCCCCGGCGCCGGCATCGGCAATGTCAAACATTGATTTGACAAACGCCGTATCAGCAGACAGTGACTTGTCCTTGACAATGAGATTGAGCAATACCCCGAACTTGAAGTCCGTCTGATAGCCGGCATCTGACAGCACGCGCCTGACATCATTTTCAAAGCGCCCTGCATCGACGGCCTTGACCGCTACCAGCCTGTCATAGGATGCCTGAGGGTCATAGGGCGAAGCTGCGAGTATCGTGTCATAGACAGCAATGGCATCTGCAAACTGCCCGTCGGACACATACATGTGGGCAAGATAGCTCTTGTATATGTTTTCCCCGGGCGATTGCTTTACCTTTTCTGCCAATTGTTGCTTTGCCAAATCTTTCTTGCCCATATCCGAATAGAGCTGCATACGCGTGATGAATGTCTGTTCGGTCACACCTTCGCTTTTCTCGATGCGGTCGAGTGCCGACAATGCTTGAGTGTCATCATTCATCCTCATATACCACGAGACCAGCGAATAGAGCAGTTCCTTACGGTCAGGATGCTCCTTGAGCAACTCCTCATAGATTGCTGCCGCACGTTTCAAGCTGTCTTGGGTGGCATAATAGTTGGCAAGTTTGAAACCATACCAGAAGTTTGACGGGTCTTCGGCCACAGCCCTGCCGAGCACACTGACTGCCGCCGAGTCATTGTGGAAGCCCAGCTCGTAGGCAAACAGTTTGTCATAAGCCGGGGCAAACGTCGAATCTGTCTCACCGATGAATGTCAGCAGGTCGTAAGCCGAATTGAGGTCGCCACGAGCCTCAGCCAGCAGCACGCCATTGTAGCAATAACCGGCCAGCGATGTGCCGTCGTCATCGCCGTCTGAAACTGCTACACGTGGAGTGCGGCACGAGACGACAGCCAATGTCAATATAAGCAGTGATGCTAATCTGAATTTCATCTGATGACTCATTTTAGACCTGAATGTCCGAAGCCTCCGTCGCCGCGCTCCGTCACATCGAGGCTCTCGACAAGCTGCCAATCAAATTTCTCATGCCGGGCCACGACCATCTGTGCAATGCGCTCGCCATCACGTATGACAAAGTCGGTCTCAGACAGATTGACCATTATGACCCCCACCTCTCCACGATAGTCGGCATCGATAGTGCCGGGCGTGTTCAGCAGCGTGATGCCGTGCTTGAGTGCCAACCCGCTACGTGGACGCACCTGTGCTTCATAGCCCTCCGGCAATGACAGATAGAGACCTGTGGGGACAAGCACACGCTGCAACGGCCTGAGGACAATGTCTTCGTCTATATTGGCGCGCAAATCAACCCCTGCCGACATATCGGTGGCGAATGTCGGCAAAGGGTGCTTGGAGCGGTTGATTACTCTGACAGTGAGCTTTCCCATCAAGCGAGCAGTTTCTTAACAGCAGCCGAGATAGCTTTGCCGTCAGCCATTCCAGCAAGTCTGGCAGTGGCAGTGCCCATCACCTTGCCCATGTCTTTCATCCCTGTCGCACCGACTTCTGATATTATATCCTTGAGTTTGGCTTCAAGCTCCTCTGGCGAGAGAGGCTTGGGCAGATATTCCTCGATAACTGCCACTTGTGCAAGTTCGACATCGGCCAGATCCTGACGGTTCTGTGACACATAGATGTCGGCAGAATCTTTGCCTTGTTTGACAAGTTTCTGCATTATTTTCATTGCGGTCTCATCGGTGAGCGTGTCATTTGCACCGGGTGAAGTCTTAGCTTCAAGGAACAGTTTCTTCACATTGCGCAGAGCGTCGAGACGGTTTTTGTCTTTGGCTTTCATCGCGCTCACTATGTCTTTGCTGATTCTTTCAAATAAGTCCATAATCGTTGTATTATATGTCTTTAGAATGTTATTACGTTGCTTGTGTCTGCCTGACGCTGCTGCTTCTGAACATTGTTCTTGCCGAGCGAGCGTGTAGCATTGATGTCGCGGTCATAGGTCGGCGAGGAGTCTATCACTGATATGACATCGTCGTCATTTAGCTCATCCTCGGTGAAGATGTGTATATAGCGTTTCTTGTGCCCGCGTGCGGAGTCTCCAGCCAAAAGCGGGCCATAGGCATCGAGAATCCTCGGGTCATCGACTTCTTCAGGCTCGTTGTTGTTGGCCTCGTCAATGATATCTATGTCCTTGACACCGAAGCCCGAGGCGAGGATGGTTATCTTGATGTCATCGTCAAACGTATCATCAAAGGCCCATCCCCAGATGAACCTGATGTTTTTATTGAAATGATTCATGAATTGGTGGATGGCATTCATCTCTTCCATCATGAAGTTGGCCTTGTGTGATATGGCCAGATGGAGACACATCTTCTTTGCATGATAGACATCCGTGCTGTTGAGCAGTGGCGAATGCAGGGCATTGTCGATAGCCTTTTGCACCCGTCCTTCGCCCGAGGCATAACCTGTGGTGATGATGGCCACGCCCCCGTCCTTGAGGGTATTGCTGACATCGGCAAAGTCTATGTTCATCTCGCCTGTGGCATTGATCATATCGACGATGCTCTTGGCGGCCACGGTCAGTGTGTCGTCGGCCTTTTTGAAGGCATTGTCAAACTCAAGGTCGGAATAAATCAGACGCAGGCGCTCGTTGTTTATGACAAGCAGGGCATCGACATTCTTGGCCATGTTGTCCACGCCGTTGAGTGCCTGGCGTATCTTGAACATTCCCTCGAATAAAAACGGAATGGTGACTATGCCGACGGTCAGTATGCCCATTTCTTTGGCTACTTTTGCCACAATCGGGCCTGCACCTGTCCCTGTGCCGCCTCCCATCGTGGCGGTGATAAATGCCATCTGAGTGCCGTCGTCGAGCAGGTCGTGTATGTCATCCAAGCTGTCATTGGCTATCTTCTCTCCTTTATCAGGATCACCGCCTGCGCCCAGTCCGGATCCTATCTGCAACTTCTGTGGGATAGCGGACTTCATGAGCACCTGTCCGTCGGTGTTGCACAAAGCGAAGTTCACGTGTTCGATGCCTTCCTCATACATGTGATTGACAGCGTTGCCACCGCCACCACCCACACCGATTACCTTGATGAGGCAATCTGTTGCCTTGTTGTTATTGTCAAAGCCTATCATATTCTTATAGTCCATAACAGTCTATCCTCATGTCGTTTATTGATCAGTTGTGTTTTCTTCTTCGCCGAACAGTTTTTTGACTAATCTGTCGAATGTGCTGTTTTTATTTTTCTTCTTTTGGTTGGTATCTTTCTTTCTGCCGCTATTTTCATCCTCGGATTTATGTTCTTCGGCAGGCGGATTGACGGCAGGCTGTTCCGGCTCGGCAGGCTGTTGGACTTCTACCTCTGAGTGGTCAAAAAGGTTGCCGTCACTCAGCGTACTGCGTGTGCAGCATGACTCTTTGCCCGCCAAGAGCAGAGCCAGCAGCGTGTCGCTAATAGTACTCTCATCGACAGGGGAAACGCAGTCCTGCATCATGAGTGACCACACGTTGCGGGCACGGCGGACGCGCATACGCTTGCATGTCTTCTCAAGCATGTCCATCAAGCCCGGGAGGTTGGAAGCACCGCCCGTGACGAAGATTCCCGAGAAGAGTTGTGACTCATAGCCCGATTGCTGGATGACATTCCAGACGTTGGCCACGATTTCTTCGGCACGTGCCGACACGATGTCGTCCAGATAGCTTTTATCTATTTCGTTGCCCGTAGTCGGGATTTTGATTTTTTCACCTGCCTCTTCGCTTCCATCGATTTGCGGGACTACTTCGCCATATTTGAGTTTCAGCTCTTCGGCTTCGTCCTCGTCAATCTTGAGGATCAGTGACAGATCGTGCGTTATGTTGCTGCCCCCGATTGGGAGTACGACGAGGCTGCGGAGGATGTTGTTCTTGTAAATCGAGACTGTCGTGGTGTCTGCTCCGAAATCGACGAGTACACACCCCGAGCGTTTGTCGAGGTCTGGCAGCACGGCATCGGCCAGACAGACAGGCGAAATGAGATAAAAGGCATCATCGACCTTGGCGTTGTTGAGGCAGTCATGCAAGCGTCGCTTCAATGCCAACGATGCCACGACGTTGCGATAACGTCCCTCGACAGATTTGGAAATCACGCCTACCGGGTCGATATTGAACGAATTGTCGAGTTTGTATTCCTGCGGCACTGCCAGTACTATCTCTTGGTCCGGATAGACGGTTTCAAGGTTCTCGTCGTTCATGGCGTCAATGAGCGTCTGTGTGACTTTTGTCTCTTCGTCAAATGTGCGTGCCACCAGATTTGAGACCGTGTGCATAGACTTGCCGCCGAGACCGACATAGACCTTGGAGACTGTCATGTCGCTTTCTCCCTCGAGGCGGTTGATTATGTTGGTCAGGCACATGGCCGTCTTGTCTATGTTGAATACCACTCCTTTTTTAATGAATGATGATGACGGCTCGGTGACATACGATAGCACATGGATATTGCCATCGCTGTTACGCTTGCCGACGATGCCCGAGCAGCGGCTTGAGCCGACTTCTATCGCCACGATATATCCTGTCTGTTCCATATTATAATCTTAATAATTTGTTCACTTCTCGGCTATTATCTGATTCTCAAATTCTGCGTTGATGGATTTGTATTTGTTCCATCCCACTTGTTGCGGTGCTTCCTTGTAGAATAGCTTCAGGTTGTCAAGTTTCGTCTGGAGTGATTCTGCCTTGCCGAGCTTGATGTCCATCTGCCCCACCCGCGGGATGAGCGTGATGTCGCGATTGGGGGCGACATATATCTGCTCGACTTGCGCCCGCCAGAAGTCGTCCTCCCTGACACGGGTCACGAGGTCAAACAGCGTGTCGCGCACGAACTCATAGGTCAAGTCCCCCGACAGCACCGGCACATAGGGGCTGATGCCTTCCATGCACGTGATGCGTTCGGCCTCATCGCCTATGAAATAGGTGTCGCCACTGTCTGCGAATACTCTCGCCACCGGCACACGTTGCACGACCCTTATCACCACATCGTCGTCTGCTGACAGGTAGCATTCAGCACGTTTGACCAGCGGATGCGTCTCGACCAGTCTCTCGAGCGAATCATAGTCAATCCCGCTATATTGCTTGCCCGACAGGATGACATCGCGTGCCTTAAGGAATGCCCCGATGTCTGAGACCGAGACGTCGGCCACGGTGTCAAGCAACTCCACACGCACGTCTCTCACCACTCCGTTGCTGCGCACAGAAGAAGAATAGGCAAATGCCGCCACCACATAGGCCAGCAGCACAGCGAGGATTGTCAGCATCAAAATTTTGTTCTTCATCTTCCTACTGACCGTTTTACCGCATTAATTCAGACAATTCCGGTGCTAAGTTATCAATATTTCCTGCCCCTATCAGCATCACGACATCCAAATCTCGGTTTTTTAACAAAGATAAGACTTCATCCTTGCCGCACAAAATCTTGTCCACACCGGGAGTGATTCTGTCATAGATAAGCTGCGACGTGACACCATCGATCGGGAGTTCGCGCGCGGGATAAATGTCGAGCAATATGACTTCGTCGAGCTGCGAAAGGCTGTCGGCAAACTCACGGTAGAAGTCACGCGTGCGGCTGTAGAGATGCGGCTGGAAGATGCCGGTGATGTGCCGGTGCGGGAAAAGGAATCTGACCGACTCGATGCTGCGCGCTATCTCGACGGGATGATGGGCATAGTCGTTTATCAACACGTGGCGGTCGTTTTTGACCCAGAAGTCAAACCGACGTCTGACACCGCGGAATGAGGCTATGCCGGCACGGACGGCGTCTGCCGTGACACCGCAGAACATAGCCATTGCGATGGCCGCCACACTGTTTTCGACATTCACGAGGAGCGGCACACCCAGTCTCAAGTCACGCAGCCCGACACCGGGGCCGATGAAATCGAAGTAAAGTTCGCCGGCCTCGGCACGGACATTGGCAGCATGATAGTCGCCACGGTCGGCGGCGTAGGTGAATGTCCTGACACCGGCGGGAGCCGCGAGCGGCAATCCGTCTTTGACCAGCAGTACTCCCCCGGGGGTAATCTGTGACACATAGTCCCTGAAGCCCTGCACATAGTGGTCATAGTCGGAATATATGTCGAGATGGTCGGCATCCATGGCCGTGACGGCCGTCATGTAGGGTCTGAGGTGCAGGAATGAGCGGTCAAACTCGTCAGCCTCGACCACATAGAGTGGTGAGGACTTGTCGATGAGCAGATTGGAGTCATAGTTGAGCGATATGCCTCCGAGGAAGGCATTGCATCCCGTCCCGGCACTCGTCAGCAGATGTGCCAGCAGCGTCGATGTGGTCGTCTTGCCATGTGTGCCCGCCACACAGAGCGGTTTGTGCCGATTGACTATCAGCCCGAGCACTTCTGAGCGCTTCATCATCCTGAAGCCGTGTGTCGTGAAATAGCGCAATTCGCTGTGCGTGGCCGGGATGGCCGGCGTCACGACGACCAATGTCGATGCGGCATCACGGCAATAATCAGGCACGAGCGACACGTCGTCAGCATAGTGCAGCTCTGCCCCTTCGGCCGCGAGCCTCCGTGTGAGGTCGGTCTCGGTCAAGTCATAGCCCGCCACACGCCGGCCGTCATGCAAAAAATATCTGACCAGCGCACTCATCCCGATGCCGCCTGCACCGAGGAAATATACCGATGTGAAATCCATGTCCTATCTGTTTACAAGTTTAAGTGCTTCGTCTGCAATCCGTGAGGCAGCGTCAGGACTGGCCAGAGCCCTGATGTTGTCACTCATCTGCGCCAGCTTGCGGCTGTCCCCGAGCAACGCTGCGATGGCGGGCATAAGTTGTCCTTGCGCCTCGGCGTCACGCACACAGACGGCTGCCCCGCGCTCGACGAGCGCCATGGCGTTCTTGGTCTGATGGTCCTCTGCCACGTTGGGCGACGGGACCAGTATGGCAGGCTTGCCGAGCAATTCGAGTTCTGAGATGGCTCCCGCGCCGGCGCGCGACACCACAAGGTCAGCCGCGCGATAGCATACACCCATATCCTTGATGAAGTCTAATGCCACGACCGATTTCATCTGACCCAAATGAGATAGCATACGACCATAATAGGCCTTGCCTGTCTGGCAGATGAACTGGTATCCGCTCTCCTCCATCCAGCGGCTGTTGGCCATGACCGTCTCGTTGAGTGTCCGTGCCCCGAGGCTGCCCCCTACGATGAGCACTGTCGGCTTGTCGGGCGAGAGGCCATAGCGGCCGAGGGCTTCGGCACGTGACACAGCGGTCGAGATGACTGACTCTCTGACCGGATTGCCTGTGAAGACTATCTTTGAGGCATCAAAATATTTTTCCATTCCGGGATAAGCCACGCATATCTTTCGCACATGCTTGGACAGCAGCCTGTTGGTCACTCCTGCATAGGAGTTTTGTTCCTGTATCATCGTGGGCACGCCCATCCTTGCCGCCTCGCGGAGCGTCGGGCCGCTGGCATAGCCCCCCACCCCGATTGCGATGTCGGGGCGGAAGTCTCTGAGTATGCGCCTTGCCATCCTCTCGCTCTTGAGCAGCCTCCAGAGCACCTTGACATTCTTGAACAGCGAATGGCGGTCAAACCCCATGACGGGCAGGCCGACTATGCGATATCCCGCTTCGGGGACACGCTGCATCTCCATACGTCCCTCTGCACCGACAAACAATATGTCAATCCCGGCGACCTTGCGCCTCAACGCATCGGCTATCGACAGCGCCGGGAAGATGTGGCCTCCGGTGCCTCCGCCGCTTATTATGACTTTCAACTTATCTTTCATCGTTTTTCCGTTCTTCGTTTTCTTCAGACAATTCTGCGACTGTAGCCGCACCGCCATCGGCATCCTTGCTCCCGGCACGGCTTTCGGCCGCGATGCGCTCGTCATTGCTGCGGCTGACGCTCAGTATCATGCCTATGCAGAGGCTGACGGCCAATATCGATGACCCGCCGCGGCTGATGAGGGGCAAGGTCTGCCCCGTCACGGGGAAAAGGCCAACGGCAACAGCCATGTTCACCACGGCCTGTATGACAAGCATGATGGCCAGTCCCATGACGAGAAAGGCCGGGAAAGCCCTGTCGCACTTGCGCGCAATACGCCCGGCGCGTATCAGCAATATCAGGTAGAAGACGAACACAAGTCCCCCGCCGAGCAGCCCGAGTTCCTCGATTATTATGGCATAGATAAAGTCTGAATAGGCCTGTGCGAGGAAGTCGCGCTGCACACTGTTGCCGGGCATACAGCCGACCACATTGCTCGACGCAATCGCTATGCTGGCATGTGATGTCTGGCGGTTGTCATCAGTGATGACATAGTCCCGGGCATCACAGTCGATGGGCGTGACAAAGTCTATGACACGGTCTTTCCAGACCGAGAAACGGTGCAGCACGCCCGAGTCGCTGTCCTCGGGCGACAGGAATACCACCGCCAGAAACAGGCCCGCGACGGCAAGGCACACACCGGACAGCTTGAGCATCTGGCCGGACGGTATCTTGCCGATGAACATCATGCAGAACACCGTGCCGAAGAGGATGACCGCCGTCGAAAGATTCTCCCTGAAAATGAGCAGGCACATCGTCCCCACCATGACCAATATATACCAGAACGTATTTTTGCTGCGGAAGCCCGCATTCTTGTGAAGCATGAGGAGCGTAGAGACGACGACTATCACCGATATCTTGGCAAACTCTGACGGCTGTACCCTCGTGCCGAAAACCTCTCCCCACCGGGCGGCCCCATTGACCAGCATCCCGGACATCGTGAGATAGCATAGCACAAGTGCAAAAATCGGGAAAGCGGCTGTCCAGCCGTAACGAAACCATCTATAAGGGAGGCGGTGCACCACCAAGACAGTCCCCAATCCGATAAGAAGATGCGTGCAGTGGCCGGTGAAAGGCGCCCAATGATTGGCTGTCTTGTAGGTAAGCGTACTCGTGGCGCTGAACACCTCGAGCAACGAAATGACGCACAGTGCGAAAAATATGATCCACACCACCTTGTCACCACGGCAAAGACTACGGAGCAAACCCATCGTGCACCTCCCTACTTTTGTCCTGCCAAGGCCATTACCTCGGCTTTAAACTGGTCGCCGCGATCCTCATAACTCTTGAACAAGTCGAAGCTGGCGCAACACGGCGACAAAAGCACCGTGTCGCCGGGTGAAGCCATCGATGCCGACAGAGTGACAGCCTCGTGCATCGAGCGCGCATCAGCGATGACGGGCACCTTGCCGTCAAAGAACGAATGGAGCTTGGCATTGTCCACGCCGAGCAACACGAGCCCGTGGACCTTCTGCACGACGAGCTGCTCTATCTCGCTGTAATCATTGCCTTTGTCCTTGCCGCCGAGGATGAGCACCACGGGCGTCCTGACACTCTGCAGGGCATACCAGCACGAATTGACGTTGGTAGCTTTCGAATCATTGATATAATCTACCCCCGCCACACGCGCCACTTTCTCAAGCCTGTGCGGCACGCCGACGAAGTCACTCAAGGCACGGCGTATATTCTCTTTTTTGATTCCCGCCACATTGGCCGCAATGCCTGCCGCCATCGAATCATAGAGGTTGTGCCTGCCGGTGAGCGCCAGTTCCTCCTGCTCCATGTTGAAGGCAGACGGCTCGGTAAACGACAGCCTGCCGTCCTTGAGATAAGCAGCCAATCCGCTTTCGTCCGGATTGTCACTGAACGGGTAAAACTTTGATTTGATATTGTCTCTCTTCATCTCAATGTTCTTTCTGATAATAGGGTCGTCATTCCAAAAAATAAAGGCATCATCAGGATGCTGATTTTGGAGTATTCTGAATTTGGCATCCACATAGCGCTGCATGTCATAGCCGTAACGGTCGAGATGGTCGGGCGTGATGTTGAGGATGACGGCAATGTCGGCCCTGAAGTCATACATGCCGTCGAGCTGGAAACTGCTCAACTCGATTACAAACCACTCATGGTCGCCCTCGGCCACCTGCCGGGCAAGGCTCGAGCCTATGTTGCCCGCCAATCCCACATCATATCCCGCAGTGCTCAGGATGTGATAAATGAGCGACGTGGTAGTCGTCTTGCCATTACTGCCGGTGATGCATATCATCTTGGCATGCGAATAACGCCCGGCAAACTCAATCTCGGATATGACCGGTATGCCTTTTTGCCGCAATGAGACAATCAGTGGTGCATCATCCGGGATGCCGGGACTCTTGACCACTTCATCAGCCGCGAGAATGCTACCGGCGGTGTGTCCGCCTTCCTCGAAGCGGATGCCCTCTGCCTCCAGCATCTGCTTGTAGACATCCTTGACATGTGATGAGTCGGAGACAAAGACTTCATACCCCCTCCGTTTGCCGAGTATGGCTGCGCCGACTCCGCTTTCGCCTGCTCCCAAAACTACTAACTTGCTCATTTTTATCTTACTTTCAACGTTATGATGGTGACAGCCGCCAGCAGGATAGTGATAATCCAGAAGCGGACTGTTATCTTGGCCTCATGGAATACATTCTTGGGCCATATCACCTTATATGTACAATTCGGGTCGAGATTGGCCACAGCCGTGCGGAAGTGGTCGTGTATCGGCGTACGTTTGAAAAGCCTCTGTCTGACGCCGTGCTTTTTCCCTTGCTTGTAATACCTGACCTGCATGATGACCGACAGGTTTTCGACCAAGAATATGCCGCAGAGGACAGGTATGAGCAACTCCTTGTGGATGATGATGGCAAACGTGGCGATTATGCCGCCTATGGTCAGGCTGCCGGTGTCGCCCATGAACACTTGCGCCGGGAAAGCATTATACCACAGGAAACCTACCAATGCACCGATGAATGCGCAGATGAAGATCACGAGTTCCTCGCTGCCGGGGATATACATGATATTCAGGTAGCCGGCGAACTCTATGTGGCTCGACACGTATGCGAGGATGCCGAGCGCAAGGCCTATTATGGCCGAGTTGCCGGCCGCCATGCCATCCATCCCGTCGTTGAGGTTTGCCCCGTTGGATACAGCCGTTATGACAAAGATGGTGACAAGGACAAAGATTATCCATCCGGCCGGCTGAGCATACTTGCCCATGAAACCGACAATCGATGCATAGTCAAAATTGTTGTTCTTGAAGAACGGGATAGTCGTCTTGGTCGATTTGATGTTTTCTTCACGGTGCACCACATCGACGGTCTGCCCGTTGCGGACCACATCGACGTTTTCGCGTATCACGGCCTGCGGGCTCAGATATAGTGTCAGTCCCACTATCAGGCCAAGGCCTACCTGGCCGATGATTTTAAATTTGCCATGCAGCCCCTCTTTGTCTTTCTTGAATATCTTGATGTAATCATCAAGGAAGCCCAAAGCCCCGAGCCACACTGTGGTGATGAGCATCAGTATCATATAAATGTTGTCAAGCCGGCCGAGCAACAGGCATGGCACGAGGATGGCAAATATGATTATGACACCTCCCATGCTCGGCACTCCGACCTTGGCAACGTTGAATGGGTCTATGGAGGCATCACGCTGTGTCTCGCTGATCTGCTTGCGCTTGAGAAGATTTATGAAGTAGTTGCCGAAGATTGACGATATGGCCAATGCCAATATTATCGCCATCAGTGACCTGAACGACACATAGCCAAACATCCTCGCACCGGGCAGGCCGAGTTCCTCAAGGTATTGGAAGAGATAGTAGAGCATCGGCCGTGTCAGTTTTCGGTTTTGAAAATGTCGGTCAAGACCTCTTTGTCATCGAAGTGATGCTTCACGCCCTTGACCTCCTGATAATTCTCGTGCCCTTTACCCGCCACGAGGACGACATCTCCTCTCTTGGCTTCGCGGCAGGCATAGGCTATCGCCTCACGACGGTCGGTGATGGCCACAGTGCGCTTCTTTTCATCCTCGGTCAATCCGGTCATCATGTCGTCTATGATAGCCTGCGGCTCCTCAAAGCGCGGATTGTCCGAGGTGAGGACCAGCCTGTCGCTGAGCCGCACTGCCTCATGCGCCATCATGGGACGCTTGCCGTGGTCGCGGTTGCCACCGGCGCCCACCACGGTGATGACCTCGCCACGTCCGTCGAGCACGTCATGGATGGTCTCAAGGACATTGACCAAGGCGTCAGGGGTATGTGCATAGTCCACGATGGCAGTATAGCCGCGTGGCGACAGCATAGTCTCGAAACGTCCCGACACGGGTCTCATCACACTGAGTGCCACCAATGCCGCATGACGGTCGGCGCCGAGCAGGACTGCAGCCCCGTAGACTGCAAGGAGATTGGACACATTGAAACTGCCCACGAAGCGCACGGCGACTTCCTGTCCGTCAATCATCAGCATCATGCCTTCAAAATGTGATTCCATGACCACTGCGCGGAAGTCTGCATCACCCTGCCGGGAATAGGTATAGACATGGGCTTTGGTGTTCTGCACCATCACACGTCCGTTGCGGTCATCATCATTGGTCAGTGCAAAAGCATCATGTGACAGGCCGTCAAAGAATCGCTGCTTGGCCTTCAAATAATTGTCGAAAGTCTTATGATAGTCCAGATGGTCGCGCGTCAGGTTTGTAAATATGCCTCCGGCAAAATGCAGGCCGGCTATGCGGTGCTGCACCACCGAATGCGAACTCACCTCCATGAAGGCATATTCGCATCCGGCCTCGACCATCCTTGCCAGCAGACGATTGAGTGTCACGGGGTCGGGCGTAGTGTGGTCGGTCGGTATGGCTTCGCCATCGACATAGTTGCACACGGTCGAAATCAGGCCGGCCTTATGCCCCATGTATCTGAACATTTCATAGAGGACGGTAGCCGTGGTCGTCTTGCCATTAGTGCCTGTCACCCCCACAAGCCGCAACTTGGAGGACGGGTCGCCAAACAGACGTGTGGCAAGGATACCTACCACAGCCTCGGTATCTTCGACCACGATATATGTCACTCCTTGCCTTGTCTCGGCGGGCAATTCCTGACAGACGACAGATGTTGCGCCGCCCTCGACAGCCTTACCGATGTAGAGGTGTCCATCGGTGACTGTCCCGCGAATCGCCACAAACATTGCCCCGCGTACCGCACGGCGCGAATCGATGCAGATGTCTGTCACGTCTGCGGTATCGACGTCGCCGACTGCTTGATATTTCAGATTCTCTAATAGTTCCTTCAGTTTCATTGTCTGATATATATAATGTATATGTTCGGTCATCCTGTTTCATTTCAGATGCAGATGCACCTTTGCGCCACGTCTCGCGACACTTCCCGGTGCTATGCTCTGCGACACGACTTGCCCTGTGCCCGACATTGACACTTTCAGCCCGGCTTTTCCCATCAGATAGACCGCATCCATCGCTCCCATGCCTTTGACGTCCGGCACATAGCCGTCGCGCAAAGTCATTTTGCTGAAGACGAGCTGCCCGCCATCGACAGATGCTGTGCCCCAATAGGGAGTGTCGCTGCCCGAGACTTGCAGCGAGCCTTGTCCGCCAAGTCCGAGGGCGTCGAGCACAGTGCCTGCCATGGCGATGTTGCCGTCCATGACAGATGGCAAATAGACCGATGTGCTGTCGGCCAATGACTTGATGTCAGAATATATATGCTTGGCATAAATCTGCTCGGCCACGCGCCCGAAGACATCGCCCGACATTAGTCCGCCAGATGCGAATCCGCGCTTGGTGATGGCCACTACGCAAGTGTACATTGGCTTCTCTGAGGGGAAGTAGCCGGCAAAACTGACGAAGCTCTTGTTGCCATACCGTCCGTTCTCGGCCACCATGGCCGTACCGGTCTTGCCCGACACCTTGAATTTGGGATTTCCGGCCTTCTTGCCAAGTCCTTCGCTGACTACTTTTTCGAGGAGGAAGTGTATCTTGTCCAGCGTCTCAGGTCTGCAAATCTGTTCCTTGACCACCTCGACGGGAAACTCCTTGACCACCTCGCCATTGTCCTCATAAGCCTTGA
>DWUP01000063.1 GCA_020012075.1 Candidatus Avibacteroides avistercoris | reverse complement strand
GCCATAGTCGCCGGGGCTATTGTTGTCGTGGCATCGTGGCTGGCATGGTTATGAAAACATTATAAACCATTAATATGTGTTATTATGAAAATTAAAAGTCTGTTATTATTGGCCGTGATGACATTCGTCATCGCCGTCACTTCGTGTTCGAAAAAACGTGCTGACTACGTGCAGTATGTCCCGGCTGATGCGGCCTATGTGATGAGTTTGAACGTACAGTCGCTGCTCGACAAGAGTGGTGCGCTCGACAACCAGCGTCTGCATGACGCGATGGTCGAGAGTGCGTCGCAGGAACTGAGCGGCCGAAGCCTCGATATGGTCAAGGCTCTCATCGACGACCCGGCTGAGTCGGGCGTGGAGCTCGGCAGTGACATTTACTTCTGGATGGATGACATGCGCGGCGGGACGGGAGGCATAGTCCTTGGCCTCAAGGACAAGGGCAAATTCATGTCTATGCTCGATGCCGCGACAGAGGGCGGTGACAAACTCACATTCACCGAGCAGAATGGTTGCGACGTGGCAAGCGCTGACGAGGTCGCGGTAGCCGTGGGCGAAGGCTTCGCGCTGATGCGTGTCGGCAGTGATGCCGGGCAGGCGATGGAGAGCCTCAAGGCATCACTCTCGGCGGACGGCGAGAGCGGATTCGCATCGACGGCGGCGTTCCGCGAGATGTCGGCGCTCAAAGGCGACTTCGGTTTCATGTATTCGATGAAGGCCATTTTGGCCGAGGGCGGATACCAGCCGGAGCTGGAGGAGATGCTCAAGCAGATACCGATAGACGAAGTCGATGTCATCGCCGGACTCACCTTCGACAAGGGCAAGGTCGAGATGGACTGTGCCTATTGCTCGGACTCGAAAGAGTGGGAGGAATGGGTCAAGAAGTCATCTGCCACTGTGGACAAGGTGAGCGGCAAGATGATGGACTATGTCGGCGAGGATGCGCTCGGTGCGATGTTCTTCTCGACACACGGCAAGGAAGTCATGGCATTGCTGAGCCAATTCCCCGGATACTCCGAGATGTTTGACCAGCTCGGCCTGCCGTTTGACCTCAAGCAACTCTTATCCACCATTGACGGACAGGTAGCAATCGGTGTGAACTCGTTCAGCATCCTGCCCGAGGTCGTCTTATGCGCCGAAGTGACAAGCGACGACATCATGAGGACAGTCAATGCGCAGATCGGCGGGACACAAGTCGCCGAGGGTAAATATGCTGCATCGGTCGAGATGGTGCCTGTATATTATGGTATGGAAGACGGCATGTTCTATGCCAGCCTCTCACAGAGCAGCCGCGAGGGTGTGAAGAAGGCCGACCCGTCATTCTCTGACAACCCCCATGCCGCTACTGCAAAGGGCAGCTATGGCTATATAGGGATTAATGTGAAGTCATTGATGATGCTGCCGCAGATGGAGGCATTGCGCGGCGAGATGCCGTCGCAAGCGTTTGTCATGCTGCAATCCATCGACTATGTAGAGTTGTATGGCTATGAATTGACAAAAGGCAAGTTGGTCATCCACACTAATTCTGAAGACAACACCCTGAGAATGGTGACTGAACTCATTGCCTCAAACCTGTGACGCGAGGTGAAAGAGATAATCATTGACAGTGTCGTGCCGGCCGTATTCGGAGGACGGGACATCGACTCAGGACTTTGGGGCGGCCGGCACTCATTCGAGCGTGGCAAGACATATTTGATAGAGGCGGCTTCCGGGACGGGGAAGTCGTCTCTATGTGCTTTCATTTATGGCTACCGGCGTGACTTCACGGGGCGTATACTCTTTGACGACACAGACACTGAGCGATATAAGGCGCGGGAATGGCAGAAGCTGAGGCGCACGTCATTGAGCCTTATGTTCCAAGAGCTGCGGCTCTTTGACGAACTGACAGCAATAGAGAACATACGCCTTAAAAACGACCTGACGCACCATAAGACCGGGCGGGAGATAGCCTCACTCATGGACGCTCTCGGCATATCGGACAAACGCGACACCCCGGCACGTCTGATGTCGTGGGGCCAGCGGCAGCGTGTGGCTTTCATAAGGGCTTTGTGCCAGCCATTTGACTTCATCATGATGGATGAGCCGGTCAGCCACCTCGACGAGTGCAACTCAGATGCCGTGGCATCAATCCTGAAGGAGGAAATCGATTCGCGCGGCGCGGCTGCCATAGTGACGTCTGTCGGCAACCATCTCAAGATGGACTATGATGGGAGGATAGTGCTATGAGATTGCTCTGGAAGCTGTTGCGCCGTCATCTGAGCATCTGGCAAATTGCCGGCTTCTCTTTGGCGAATGTGTTCGGGTTGGCAGTCATATTGGTCTCTGCATTGATGTGGCATGATGTATTGCCGCTGTTCGACGGGCGTGATGCTCTGGCCGGAGACAGCTATGTGGTCATCTCCAAGCCTTTTGACACCGTGTCATCGGCACTGGGCAATGACAAAGTGTTCACCGGCGAGGATGTCAGGGGGCTGGAGCAACAGGATGCTGTCAAAGCAGTCGGCAAGTTTACGCCATCGACCTATGAGGTGTATGCCCGCATCACGCTTGGCAATGGGGGTATGCAGATGGCGACAGATATGTTTTTCGAGTCTGTGCCTGACGGATTCGTGGATGTTGAGAGTGCACAGTGGCGTTTCGTCCAAGGCGGGAAATATCTGCCGATAATACTTCCCCGCAATTATCTCGACCTTTACAACTTCGGGTTTGCTCCGGCCAAGGGAATGCCGAAGGTGTCTCCTGACGTGGCCGGGATGCTCAATATCACTATCGAGGTCAATGGCAGGGGGCGCAGTGACGAATATCTTGGTTTCATTGCCGGTTTCTCAGACAGGCTGAATACTATTCTCGTGCCGCAATCATTCATGGATTTCGCCAATGCCGCTTATGGCAGTGCGGCTCATCCTGCTGCATCGCGTCTGATACTTCAGGTGTCAGATCCGTCGGATGAGGCTCTGGCACTTTATATCAAGGACAAAGGATATACGGTCTCAGATGGCGATGACGACAGCGGGCGGTTGGCTTTCTTCCTGCGTGTGGTCCTGTGGGCAGTTATGTCTGTGGGTGTATTTATATGTGGCTTGGCATTTTTATTGTTCGTGCTGAGCATCTATTTGTTGCTTGAGAAGAATGTGACGAAGCTCGAGAACCTGTTGCTGCTGGGCTATTCCCCTGCGCGCGTGGCATCACCATATCTGTTGCTGGCATCGTTTCTCGGCTTGTTGCAGGCCGGATGTGCCATATTGATAGCTATGGCAGTCAGGAGGATTTATCTGGACGAGTTGCGTCAGATGTTTGAAGGCGTGGGCAGCGATGGCGCGTGTGTCGCCGGTGGTGTGGCTTGTGGACTGTTGCTGCTCCAATTGCTGCTCGATTGGGCTGTCATCATGGCCAAGGTGAGAAATATAGCCCGCTGAGACATTGTCCGGCCATCTAAGCGTGTGTGTCGGGACGTACAAAAACGATGCCGGTCATCTTGCCAAAGACGACCGGCATCGTTCTGTTTCCCCTCAGGAGTATTGGGGGTGAAATCACTTTCTGAATTTCAATACCTTGCCATCGATTACGGCTATGTATATGCCTTTGTCAAGCATTGATATGTCGTAATTGCCATTGGCGTCGGTATCTGCGATTTTGTGGCCGGTGATGTCGAATATTTGCAAACGGTGCAAACCTTGGAAACATAGCATCTCGCGGGCTGCATCATAGTATGTTCCGGCATCTTGCATCAGATGCAATCCTGTGCCAGTCACTGTGGCGATGATGGCTACATCCTCATTGACGGTGATGGCATCGCCTGAAGTGAAGTCTTCGCCATTGACTGTCAGCGATTCAAGTGCGTAGCCTTCGTCCGGGGTGGCTGTGATTCTTACTTCAGTCCCCTCTGCTACGGCATCTCCATTGCTTATTTCTGTGCCAGAGGCCGTGTCTGTTACGCTAATCGTGCAGTTGTCGCCTTCCCAGCTGACGGTGTAGCTTTGTTTCTGCTCTTCGGCAAACGTGACGCTAATCTCGACATCGTCATTGACGACGTATGTATCACCGCTCGTGAAAGGCTCTCCATTGACGGTCAGTGCTTCGAGGCTGTATCCTTCGTCAGGAGTGGCGGCTATGACAAGCTCAGTCCCGTCGGCTACATTAGTCCCGTTTTCGATGGCATCGCCGCCGCTTGTCACGCTCAGTGTGCCATTTTGCGGCTCTGTCCAAGAGACAGTGCGGTTGAACGCCGCATCGTTGCGTTTGTAGAGTTTGAAATCACCGATAAATAAGTTGGTAGAGCCTGTGACATTGCTTACTGTCTCACCGATCATCAGGCAGAATTTATATGTCCCCGGTTGGAGTTCGATTTCGTTGCTTTGCATCTGTTTGCCGGGCAGCTCGTCGCTCTGCGAGAGGCTGTAGGGTGCCGAGACGGCGGGCAGATCAAGCTGGCCTACGATGCTCGCCTCACCGCAGCGGAGTGTGACTGATAATGTCCCGCTTCCCTCGATGCGCCCGCGGCATTTGAACATGTAGGTGCCCGATTCGGCTATTTCGAGTGTCAGGTAAGCATATTCGTATTGCCACGGCCAGTTCAATGAATAGCACCATGGCATGCCCTCCAAGACACCCCCGCCGGCCGTTGCTTCTCTTACTTCCGGCGAGGAGTATCCAGTCCAGCCCGTGATGTCCACTTCGTCTTGTGTTGTCCCCGACAGGGTGTTGGTGTAGACATAATCCCAGCCGGGCAAGTCGCTTTCGATATCTTCTTCGAGCCGGATTGGTACGAAGAACCAGCCTGAAGCCTGATGCGCTCCGTTGGCATATATCGTTATCCCATATTCGGTTTCTCCGCCGGGCATGGCATTGAGGAAAGCTCTTTCACCGGCATAATCGGTATATCTGAGGACATATTGGTTGTCCGCGCAGGGACTTCCCGCATTGGCATCGGCGCTCAGGCCTAATGTCCATGCCGCACCGTCCTCACCCATCGTGAGTCGTGTATTGACGTTGGACGAGCCGTCTTCGGCCGTAGCATTGGCAGGCACTTGCACTTGCAGCCCGTCATAGTGTACGAGGCGTACATTGTCGCCGTCTGCCTCGAGTCTCCATGCGTAGTCGGTCAGGTCGATGTCTTGACCGTCGAGCCCGTCGGCATATTGCGATGTGGCCAGCGTTGTGCCGTCATAGTACATCCAGCGGTTCTGACGGTCGGATTCAGTGATGTGTGATGACATCATGGCATACCACACCGGGGCAGATTCGGTACTGGTGGCCGGTTGGGTTGCACCCTGCGGTGGGGTGACTTGGGCGAAGCCGGCTGAGGCTATCCCCGTGAATAGAAAGGCAAGTAGTGATTTTTTCATAAGGATATGTTATTAATTAAACTAATACCATGTACTAAAGGCAAATTTAATGATTCTGCAATTCGGCTGTTACCTATTATGATATTTTCTGGATGAGTGTAAAAACATTCCGCCCCGTGTCAAATGAATGACGCGGGGCGGAATAAGCATGTCCTGCTGTCAGTGCAGGGTGAGATCACTTTCTGAATTTGATGACCTTGCCATCGACCAGTGCGACATAGATGCCGTCGCCCAGTCCCGAGAGGTCGCATGTCGTCTCGGCTTCGGTCTCGACGACGAGGCGTCCGGTCACGTCATAGAGCTTGACGAGCCTGTGCCCGTCGATGTGGAGTGTCTGGCTCTCGGCATCATAGTATGCGTTGCCTGCCGACACTTCGTCAAGTCCCTCGACTTGATCAAACTCTGCTGCAACATGTATGTCTTCATTCCCGACCATATAGGCGAATGTGCCATCGACAAGGAGTGCGGTGACATCCTGTCCGGCAACCGTGGCCGACTTGATTTCATAGCTTTCGTCCGGTGTGAAGGTTATGGCAATCATCATGCCCGGTTCGAGTGCATCACCGTCTTTGAGAGCCGGTAAATCTTCGGCGAAAGCATATTCGACGGTGATGGTTCCGTTTTCGGTCTCATCTATATAGAGCTTCGGCATGGCGGCAAATACTGCTTCGACGCTGATGCCCGTCTCAAGTGTCACCTCGGTCTCGAGCTTGTTGTCAGAGACAAGCCATGTGGCGTCTTCGCCGTCGATTGACACACTGTCAAACAGATAGCCCTCGTCGGGTGTGAATGTGATGGTCAGGAATTGGCCCACCGTCACTTCGTCGCCGTCGTTGATTGTCTCGCCCGTGTCGCTGTCGGCCACGGTCACTGTGCCGTTTTCAGTCTCGGCGATGGTCAGGCGCGGCACGCCGGCAGTGACGGTCACGTCGAAGTCATAGACGCGGCCTTTGTCCACATCGTCCATAGCCGAGTGGGCGGGATGGTCTACCCCCTTGATGTGCCATGCGTCGGTGAACTGGATGCGCATCCTTGTAGTGCCTACGGCAGCATTGGCAGGCACGTTGATGGTGCGGGTGAAGTCGGGCACCCCCTGATTGCCGTTTGCCACAAGGTCTGACGGTGCATCGCTGTCATCGACATC